>QHVR01000140.1 GCA_003223595.1 Acidobacteriota bacterium | reverse complement strand
CCTAGACTGTGAAACTTCACGGGAAAGGTTTTGGCATTCGCATAGAGCTGCGCGCTGATGTCATCTCTCAGCCACGTCTGGGACCAAGCCAGCTGGGTCCGTTCGCCGCACAAAAGCAGGTCGCCTCTTTTGTCGGGCTTTACGGACGTGCCGCTCGCTAGGTAGCAGCTTGCAGAATCACCGATTCGCCAAGGCCGTGCTCTCAAATCGGGCAAGAAAACATCGCCCTCAACATACGCCACTAATACGTCCCGGTCCTTGGGACGGCATCCTATCAGAGTGGCGGACACGATCAGGATGCTCGGAAATAGGAGCCAGCCCTTCATGTGCACTGGATTCTAGCCGTGCGACTCTAACTGTTGCAAAATCTCCATAGCACTCAGAATTTCCCCGGCCGGGTTCTAAGTGTAAGGCCCTGTTCACGCCAGCCATACTTGCATCCACATGCCAGAATAGAACGTAGATGAGACAAACGCTTGTTCTTTCTCTCGCGCTTGGCACGTTGTGCGCCGCCGCCGGAGCGCAGAAGCGGTCAGACTGCCAGCCAACGCCAGTCATCAGCAATGGTGTCTGCATCGACAAGAACGGTAAGGATTGCTCTAGCCGCGAAACGCAAACACGTATCTGCTACGCCCCCGACCCGCGATACACACAGGAAGCTCTCAAGGCGAACGCCAAAGGAATAGTGCGACTGACCGCCACGGTCGGAACGAACGGTTGCGCCGTTGATATCAAAGTAGTCGGCTCTCTTGGCTACGGGCTGGATGAGTCGGCTGTCTTCGCATTGAAGCGATTCCGATTTCGCCAACCTGCCAAGCCGATGTCAATCAGCGTGGAATTTGATTTCGACCCACAGGCTTCATCGAGAAACGCCGTGACCGCGTCCAAGTGCGAAGAAGTAGCTGACCGAAGCCCCACCGCAAAATGATTGGCGATATATCCCCGGTGCGCTCAGGCATATAAGGTCAAGTGTCGTAATATCGCGCCATCTCGCTCATTTGGCACCCTCGGTGCCAATTCTTTGAACCTCCACCACGGGCCGGATCATCTCTTTCTCGAAACTGCGGAGGGACAATGACTGATCTGCGATACCCCGTCGGAAAATTTGAGTATCAGGGCACTCCGAACGAGGCCCAAAGGAGCGCGCTGATCCAGCAGATCGCTGACACTCCGCACGATCTTCGGTCCGCCATAGCAGCACTCTCCGAAACGCAACTCGACACTCCTTATCGTCCTGGAGGATGGACCGTGCGCCAGGTTGTGCACCATGTCCCTGATAGTCACATGAATTCGTATGTGCGCTTCAAACTGGCGCTTACCGAAGAGGAACCTACGATCAAGACTTATGCGGAAGACCGCTGGGCGGAGTTAGCGGACACGTCGACCACGCCGATTGATGTTTCGCTCACGCTGCTGGAGTCCCTGCATGATCGCTGGGTGAGATTGCTGCGCTCGCTGACTCCTGAACAATGGAAGCGAACTTTCCGTCATCCCGATCTCGGGCCTATGAATTTGGAGAAAACTTTGGCCCTGTATGCGTGGCATGGCAGGCATCACGTGGCGCACATTACGGAACTGCGGAAACGGATGGCGTGGTAGCGGGTTCTCAGGAGGGTTTGATGATCGCACGAGTCTGGCACGGGTATACGAAGCCTGAGCACGCCGACAGCTACGAGAGCATGTTGAAGCCGGAACTGCTGCCGGGTGTCAGCAAGAAAAAAGGGTACAAGGGGAGTTATCTTCTGCGCCGAGATCTGGGCGGCGAGATTGAGTTCATCACCATTCTGCTGTGGGAATCAATTGATGCGATTCGGGCAGTCGCGGGTCCGGACTACGAGACCGCGGTGATTCCGGAAGAACGGCGCCAGTATCTCGCGCGGTATGACGCTAAGGCGGCGCACTACGAAATCGCGTCCGTACATGGAATTGTGTGATGGCACGCACATAGGGGACACGGGGTTCCACAGGGACGGCGCTACGTAATTCCAACCCGCCATAGCAAATAACTTATCGACTCCCGCAGGGCTGACTGGGCGCGCTGCAAAATGCTATGCGGTCGCGTGTCTAGCCGGGGCGCGGTGTAGACCGGAGCGATGCCCTCGTATTCGAGCAACTTGCGGATGCGGAAGACGTGATAGGCGTCGCTCACGGCAATGCAACTGTGCAGGTTGTTGGCTCGCATGATCACCGCGACGCGGGCAGCGGATTCGGAAGTATCACGGCCCTGAGTCTCGGCAATCAGGCTGCGTTCGGGGATCCCGCGGCGCATCAGGTAAGCGCGTCCGACGCCGCCCTCGCTGTAATGCGGATCCTCGGCGGCGCCTCCGGTGGTAATCACTACCGGCGCTACTCCGCGCTGGAACAGAGCAAAAGCGTGATCCAGACGGGCGCGCAGTACGGGAGAGGGCCGCCCGGCGTATTCGGCAGCCCCAAAGACCACAATTGCGTCCGCCGGATGAACTTCCTGCCGGGAGGCGGTCTCGATGACCTTAACGGATGTTCCTACCAGCAGCAGAACCAGCATGCCAACAACTAGTATCAGCAGACGAACCCACCAGCGCGTAATGAGAGGCTGGTTCGTGGGTGCGTTGGTCATCCTGGGGCGATTAGCCTTGAGCAAAAAACTGCGAAATCTCGTCAGCGGGGATAGCGCCCTCGCGAATGACGCGCCAGCGCGCCGCTTCATCGCTTAAATCAACAATGGTGGAGGGAATGTCGCGCGGAGAAGTACCGCCATCGACGATGATATTGATGCGTCCCTGCAACTGATCGCGAACCTGTTCGGCAGTGGTACACTCCGAGGCCCCGCTGAGATTCGCGGAAGTCGCGGTGATTGGAATCGCAGCCGCGGTGACGACGGCCAGAGGAATGCTGGCGTTGGGGACACGCAGGGCCACGTTGCCGGTATTGGCCGTGACCTTGAGAGGCAAGCGGGAGCCCGCTCTCACGATAATAGTCAGCGGGCCGGGCCAGAATTTCCGGGCCAAGGCATAGAACTCATCGGGCAATGCTTTGGCCAGTTCCTCAGCCTGATCGGTGCTCGCAATCAGCAGAGAGAGCGGCTTGTGGCGGGAACGGGTTTTGATGTCGTAGACCTTGTCCACGGCGCGCAGGTTAAACGGATCGGCTGCCAATCCATAGAACGTATCGGTTGGCATGCCCAAAACTTCCCCGGAACGAATTTGATCGGCGGCGTACTTCACCAGGGACACTTCGGGACTATCACAATTGATTTTTACAATCTCAGCGCGCACAGCGCTCCCTTCTATAACTGCAGGTTCAGAGGAGTTTGAACGGCGAAACCTATCATAATACTGGAAAAGGCCGCAACGCGAGGCAGAGTATGATGCCCTGTCGGCGAGCGGGCTCGAGGCCATGAAGGAAAGACAGGAAGGTTCCCCCGGGGCGCGGCAACGTCTGCGCCGCATCGAGGGACGGCATAACGCGCTGGTGAAAGAGTTACGGCAGGCGTTTGCGTGGGCAGAGCCCAGCGCGGAGGGATTCTGCGCCGTGGAAGGCGTCCGCATTGTGGAAGAGGCTATCCGCAGCGGGCTGAAGTTTCACGCCGTGTTTTTCCGGGAGTCGGCGCAAAATCTTGCCGAGCGCCTGCTGCCGCAGATAGGCACCCATGTAGAGACGCTGCTGCTTCCGGACAAGCTGTTCAACGCGAGCGTTCCCAGCGAGGCGCCTCAAGGCGTGGCGGCGCTCGTGCAAGTGAAACAGTTTTCGCCCGAGGATGTCCTGGAGCGATTGCAGTTGGGGCCCATCGTGGTGGTGGTCGGGCTGCAGGACCCGGGGAATCTGGGAACAATCCTGCGCTCTGCCGAGGCGTTTGGGAGCGCGGGAGTAGTGCTCGGTGAAGGCACAGTCAGCCCATTCAATTCGAAAGTGATTCGCGCGTCGGCGGGATCGATTTTCAGGCTTCCGGTCGTGATTGCGAAGTCAGCGGGCGGCATGGAGAAAATTTGTGCGACGATGCGCTCGGCAGAGGTTCGACTGATCGCGACTTCTTCGCACAAAGGCGCGGCACTGGATCAGGCGAATCTTACGGGACCCGTGGCAATTTTTGTGGGAAGTGAAGGCTCGGGTTTGAGTCGAGAACTGCTAGCGCAGGTCGATGAGCTGGTTACGATTCCGCACGCTACCCAGGTGGAATCGTTGAATGCGGGCGTGGCGGGAAGCCTTGTGCTGTACGAAGCCGCGCGGCAACGGCGGAGCGCTTCGTAGGGCCAGTTTCACGGCTGATGGCGAATACCCGTTCGGTCCTCAGTCTGTTTCTCGTGCTCCGGCGTCGCTGGAGTCATCCAGTTGCAATTGCTCGCTCAGGTTTTTTGCCACTGTGCTCAAGCTGCCGGCCAGCTTGCTCCGCCAGCGTTCGACAGAGTGGTTTGTCATTTTTTCCATGGACTCACCGAAGGCCTGGAAAGCCTTGGCTGCTTCGAGTTTGAGGGTCTGGGAAGTAGCATCCACAATTCCGTTCTGGAAAATCTTCATCTTGTCAGCCGCCTCGTCCAGCTGGCATTGCAAGGCCGTGACGGAGCGCGCGGTCAGTCCCTCAAGCATCGCATTCGCCTCAACTGCGAGTTGCTGGCGCACATCTCCCACGATCGTAGTGGACATCTGCCTGAGGCGTTGGTCTAGCCCGGACTCGAAGACCTCCGTAGCCGCATTGAGCTTGGCAATGCGACTGTCAAGGGAATCCATCTGTTCGCGCAAATGGGACGATTCGGATTCCACACGGAGTCGGAGTTTTTCCAGATCTCCCCGGCGGGCATCGTGCTCGTCATTCAAACTCTGCTGGAGAAACTCCAGAAGCTGTTCGCTCAGGCGCTTGAGGGAATTGCCGCCTTCGAGCAGCTGCTGGTGAAAGTCCTGCAGACCGCGGCGCATGTGTTCTCGAGCGTTGTCGAAAATATGCGCTGAAAGGTCCTGGGCTCGTTTTTCCACGCCTTTGAGATCTTCGGCAACGCGGCCGGTGAACTGCTGGTAGGCTTCGATGGTTTTCTGCTCAATGGCAGATTTTGCGCCTGCCAGCAAATCTGCGGACTGGTGTCGGGCCTCAGCGATTACCTTTGGGCCGAAGTCGTTGCGCAGACGCAGTTCCAGCTGTTGCTGAAGTTCCGGCGGGATGCTGGAGAGCGACACCTCAAAGCGGCTGGGATTCGAATCTCTACGAGCGAGCTTTTCCTTCAGCGCCGATACTTCAACCTGCAGCGGGCCTACAGACTCCGCAATCATTTTCGTGACTTGTGATTGCAACTCTCGAGCCACGCGGTCGAGCACAGCCGCGGAAGGCTGATTTGGCTGGGGAGGCCCTTTGTGGGAGGGCATCGGGGTGGTCGGCACAAGAGTTTGAGGCGCTCTGGCTTGCACGATCACGGATGGCGACGCCCAATCTTTCGGAGACTCTTTCAATCCCCAAAAATTCTGCGGCCGATCCAGCTTGGCGCCCAGCCGCCAGGTACGCGTTTCGGAGTCGTTGGGCTGACAGGAGACCACGTGAGCAGTCGCCTCGCGGCCTTCCTTGGTGTGCAGGTGAAGCGGGACGCCGCTGTCGAGTTTCACGCGAGTCAGGATGGCGCAGCCGTGGGCATTGACCACCAGCGTTTCGCAAACTTCGGAGAACTGCGTGCCTTCCAGACTTGTGACCAGGATTGGAACTGCCGCAGGCACTCTCGAACTGCGCCTCAGTGCGGGGCTATCTGCGTTATGCATGCAAGCCTGCCTTCTAGTGCGGGGAGTATGTGCCATCGACCTGGCGCGGGCCGAGTGGCTGGTTGGTCCTACCATACCTCGAAGTGTGGATTTGGCGGATCACTCGAAAGGAGTGTGACGAAGGTGTCCGGGCGTACGCTTTTTGGCAGTGCCCTTGGTAACTGGCGCTGCAGAGGCGATAGGCGGTGAGTTAGGCCAAACCTCCGCCATCGACCACTAATGCCGTTCCCGTGATCCAGGTGGACATGGGGCTGGCGAGAAACAGAACGGCATTGGCTACATCTTGCGGCACACCGACGCGGGCCAGCGGGCGATTGGCAGCATCCTTCATGAACGACTGGACGTCCTCGCCCAGTTGTGCGCATTCGCTGCGCAGCATGGGTGTGTCGATGTCGCCCGGGCAGATGCAGTTCACGCGGATGTTGTGCGGGCCGTGATCAATGGCCATGGCACGCGTGAGATTCACCGCGCCGCCCTTCGCCGCGCAGTATGAAACAGCTTTCGGACCGCCTTTCAGCGACCATCCCGAACCGATGTTGATAATGCTGCCACCACCGTTGCGAGCCATCTGCGGAACGACTTCGCGCGACAGCAGATAAATACCTTTGAGGGTCACGTCCAGAGCGAGGTCCCACTCTTCTTCGGAAAGGTCGACGATATTCTTGCGGATGGCGATTCCGGCACAGTTGCACAGGATGTCGATCTTGCCCGATTTCTGAATCGTCGCTCCGACGGCCCGGCGGCAATCGGACGCGCTGCGCACATCACAGTGGAGCGAAAGCGCGTCGCCGTTCTGATCCTGAATTTCGGCCACGGTGTTGCTTCCCTTCGTTTCATCTATGTCGAGCACGGCGATGGAAGCGCCCATCTCGGCCAGCAGGAGAGCAATACCGCGGCCGATCCCCGAACCAGCGCCTGTGACCATGGCCACCTTGCCGGTAAGCGAGAGCAGCCGGGCGGCGCGGTTAGCAATGTTTGAGGAATCGTGAGTCATGCTGCCGCGTCCAGCGCCTTACCGGCGGCCTCAAGCGTCAACTCCACGTCTTCGTCGGAGTGCGCCAGCGTGACGATCGAATGCAATGCCGCGGAAGGAGAGGCGTAGACGCCAAAGGGAAATAACGAGAGCACAAATTTCTGGAACGCGGCGCGATCCACATGCTGGCAGAAATCGCGATAGTCGCGAATCGCCGGCCGGTCGGTGAACATAATCTGCAACATGGGGCCGACGTTCTGCACGATGGCGGCGCGGCCTTTTTTCTGCAACAGCTGCCGCAGTCCAGAACAGAGTTTTTCCGAAATCTTCCAGCTGTGACGGAAGGAAGCATTATGATCGCGAGTCAGCACCCGCAGATTCGCGCGCGCGGCAAACATGCCGATACGCGAACCGTTGTGGGTACCGTAGTGCAGGACGCCTCCCCACTGCAGGGCATCCATAATTGCGGCGCGCCCCACCAGAGCGGCGACAGGAAGGCCCGATCCCAGCGCCTTGCCGAAAGTCACCAGATCAGGGGAAAGCTGATAGTGCTCCTGACAGCCACCCGGAGCGATTCGGAAGCCTGTGACTGTCTCATCGAGGATAAAAATGATTCCGTTGGCGCGGGCGAGCTTTTGCAGTCCTTGTAGGTATCCGTCTGCCGGAGGGATCACGCCCATGTTGGCCATTACACCTTCCGTGATAATCGCCGCGATTTGTCCGGGATGATTTTCGAGCGCATGCTGCAGCGCCGGCAAATCGTTCCAGGGGACCACGATCGTGTCATCGAGCGCCGTGCGGTTCAGGCCGGAGCTGTCGGGAATTTTCACGGGGTCGCTGCGCAGCCCTAAAGCGGCGGCAGGCAGGACATTGGAACTCACCAGCAAATCGTCATGCCAACCATGGTAATGGCCTTCAAACTTGAGAATCTTGGGACGCCCGGTCACGCCGCGGGCCAGGCGAATTGCCGCCATCATGGCTTCCGTTCCCGTGTTGGCAAAGCGTACACGCTCGGCATTGGGAACGATCTTCTGAATCATTTCCGCGACTTCGAGTTCCACCGGAGTCGCGGTGGCAAAGTGCGCGCCGCTTGTGGCCGCCTGCGTGATCGCCTCGACAACTTCTGGATGCGCGTGGCCTAAGGGCAGGGCGCCGAAGGCCATCATCCAGTCGATGTACTCATTGCCATCCACATCATAGATACGGGAACCGGCGGCCCGGTCCATGAAGATAGGGTACTTGCCAAAATTCGCTGGGCCGCGCGAGGACGAACTGCTGCCTTCGATCAGGACGCCTAGCGTGCGCTCATAAATCTGACGTGATTTTTCGGCGGTAAAGGGCAATCCAGTCTCCCGGTGAATTGCCATGTTACAGGACCTTTCACCACAGGGTACACAGAGGGCCACAGGGGAAACCCTATGAGACTCTGTGTCCCTTGTGGTTTATGGTCTTCCGCTGGTAACCAACCCGCAGGGTACTTCAAATCATCCGCAACTTCGCGAAAGCTGCGCATTCTACTTTCGGGTGCCGCGTGGCCCAAACATCTCCCGTTAAAAAACGCGCATCCCCAGAGTAGTTGAAGTGAGGATTGAACTATGAAAAAGCCGGTTCTCGCATTCGATTCCGCACTCAGGCGCAACGCCCTGAGATCATCGCTTCTCATTCTCCTCAGCAGCCTGCTGGCTGCATCACTGTCTTTGGCGCAAGAGAAAGGTGCGGCGTCCACGCACGCGGCAGGCTGGGTGGTCCTGCCCATCAACGAATATCGCGTGCTGCGGGCGAAGGCTTATCCGACTGAGCCTGTTCCGGAGCCTCCCCCGCTGGATGCAACCCTGACGCGAGTTGAGTACGACCTGCATGTGCTGGGCGATCTGGCGACCGGAAGCGCAAAACTCACCGTGGACGTATTGAAGGACGGCTGGGTACGGGTGCCGATACCCGCCGGATTGCTGGTGCGCGATGCGCAACTCGATGGCAAGGCTTTGTCGCTAGTTTCCGGAGACAAGGGCAAAGCAGGAACCCATGTAGCGGCGTTGTTGTCGCACGAGGGACGCTCGGTGCTGACTCTGAACGTGGATGTGCCGGTGACGTCCGCGACTGGCGAGGAAACGCTCTCGTTGCCGTCCACTGACTCGGGCGTTACGCGCGCGGCAGTGCAACTCGCGCGCCAGGGGATCGAACTGCGCGTCGGCGGTGGATTGCTGGCTGAAAAATCCGAAGCGGCGGGCGACACCAAATGGCTGGCGTACGGCAGGGGCAATGAAGCTTTGAACTTCACCTGGAGAAAGAAATCAGAAGATCACCACGTGGAACTTCCCTTGCGGCTGCGCGGATCGCTGACACAACTGACAAGCCTTGGAGAAGACTCGTCTGCCATATCCGCCGAGGTGGGGCTTGAGGTGGTGCAAGGGGCGGCCCGCCAGGTGCGAATTCAGCTTCCGGAAAAGATCACGGTGAATCAGGTGGGCGGCGCGATGGTTGCCGATTGGGAAATGAACAACGGTGAACTCGTCGTAACCTTCCTCGAACCAGTGGAGCACAGCGCACGATTTGTCATCAGCGCAGAAGCGCGGTTGCCGCGAGATGGCGTGATCGATATTCCCATGCTGCGGCTGCTCGGTACCGAGCGCGATAGCGGCGGTGTTGCCGTGGAGATTCTAGGCGCCGGCGAGATCAAGGACCAGAAAGCGCATGGACTGGAGGACGCCGACGCGACGGACCTGGGAACGATGATCGCCAACCGGCAATCGCCTGCGCTGGTCGCGTTCCGGGCGCGCGCGGGTGAGGCCGGCGCGACACGTTCCTTGAGTATCAACGTGGCGCGTTATGACCAGCAGGCGGTGCTCATGGCGAATATCGAGGAGGCGCGCTATGACGTGCTGATCAGCGCCGATGGCAAGGAACTGGTGCAAGCGCGTTACGCGGTGCGCAACAACCAGCGCAACTTTGTGAAGATCACGCTGCCCACGGGGGCAACGGTCTGGAGCGCTTCACTGGCGGGCAAGCCGGTGCGGCCGGGACAATCTCCGGACGGCAGCCTGCTGTTGCCTCTGGAGAAATCCAGAGGCGGCGAGGATGCGCCGGCGTTCCCGGTGGAGATTTTCTATCTGGTGAAGGCGACAGCCTGGCAGGACAAAGGGCACGAGCGTGTGACGCTTCCGGCGCTCGACCTTCCGATTTCCCGCACGGGAATGCTGCTGTACTATCCGCCGGCATTCAAATTGAATGCGGAGCCTGGCAGTTTCCACACACAGGAATATCAAAGTCCGAGTTCTGCCGTTCTGCTTCCGGCAGTCGAGGGCGGAAGAGACGGCGGAGTTTTCGCGGTATCGGCGACCCGCCCGGAAGAACGTGATCGCCTCGAAGAATTTGCCAAGCGGGAACGTATAGATGACAAAGAAAAGAAAGACCACACGCTGTCCTTGCTCGATGACTACAAGGCGAAATCGACAGGAGGAAAGGTAACCGGCATTCTGCCGGTTAACGTTGCCTTTCCCGCGTTTGGCCCGTCCATGTTCCTGGTTTCCGAACTGACCAGCGAGAACCAGTTTCCGGCCGCAGAATTCAGCTTTCAGCGCGACAAAAAGGGAGGTGTGCGATGAGCTACAAAAATCTGGTGTTGCCGTTTGCCTGCTGCTTCGTGTTCTCGCTTTTCGCCGCTGGACAAGACACACCGGCACTGCCGCTGCCCGATCCGGGAAATGTGACGCTGACGCTGGCGGAATACAACCATCTGATCGAACTCGCGGCCCATCCGCCCAAGAATCCGGAACTGGCGCCGCTTCCCTTCTCCATTCAACATGCGGATCTGAAGCTGCGGGTTGAAAAAGATGCGATTCGGGGAACCGTCGAACTGGATGGTGAAGTTTTGCGCAAAGGCATCAGCAAAGTCCCGCTAACCAGCGGGATGACCATTCTGGACGCACGGCTGAACGGGAAAGGCGTTCCCCTGATCCAGGAGAATGGAACGCATGCTGCGTTGCTGCCGTCGGGCGAATTCTCGATTGCGCTGGATGCGGGCCTGCCCCTGCGAATCGAAGCAGGACGGGCCTCATTCACTCTTCCCGCTCCTGCCGCGGGCAGCGTGCAAGTGTCACTGGTCATCCCGGGGGATCACAGCTTTGCCAATGTCACGCCCGGTTTGATCACAGGGCGAAAATCCGAGAGCGGGCACACCGTGATTGAAGCGACCCTGGTCCCCGGACAGCCGGCAAATTTCTGGTGGGCGACCCGGGAAGTTGCCGCCCCGGTGGTGCCACGCGAAACGCGCTTCCTCTCCGACACGAAAACGATCGTTTCTGTGAGCGAAGCGGAAATGCGCATTGCCGTGCTGGCCGATGTCACGGTCGTGCAGGGTGAACCATCTCAGTTCCAGGTGATGCTGCCTGCCGGTTACGAGATCACGGGAGTGACCGGCTTCGATGCCAGCGAAACGCAATCCGGCGTTTTGACGCTAAAGCTCAACGCGCCCGGCCAGCGCTCGCATCAGTTTCTGATTTCCATGGAGCGTTCGATCAACGATGCCAAAGCCGAGGCGCCTTTCCTGAGCTTTAAAGGAGCGCAGCGCGAGACCGGTGAGGTCCTGGTGGAAGGCGCAGGCACCATGGAGATCACAGCCAAGGAAGCAGGCGGACTGAAGCGCATGGACGTGAAAGAAGCCAACCCGTACTTGCGCTCGATGGCGCGGTTCCCGGCGCAGGCAGCATTTCGTTATCACCGGCAGCCGAACGAAACGCCGTCACTCGCGCTTGCATGGGTGCGGTTCCCGGACAGCGGCGTGCTTGCGGCGGTTGCGGAAAGCGCCCAGGTCACGACTCTGGTCACTTCCGAAGGCAAGTCTCTTACGGAGATCAAGCTAACGCTGAAGAACCAGGCGCAACCGTTCCTGAAAGTCGGACTCGCACCGGGCGCCAGCATACTCTCGGCAGAGGTCGCAGGGGAACGCGTGAAGCCGGTGCAAGGAGCGGACGGCAGCCGCATTCCGCTGCTGCGGCCGGGGTTCCGTCCCACGGAGTCGTATGCGGTCTCGTTCGTGTTCATGCATTCTGGCGCACCGTTTGCCAAGAAAGGCGGAGCCGAGTTGAGCCTGCCCAGCATGGACATTCCCATCAACCTGCTGAGCTGGGAAGTATTTTTGCCGGAGCAATACAAAGTGAAAGACTTTGGCGGAGATGTGATCGCCGCGAACCGTGTGCCGGCGCCTTTCCGCGAAGATGAATATGCAATGCGGCGGGGCGAATCTCGCGATTCAGAAGCCAGAATGATGGCGATGCCAGGCCAGATCGGAGGCTATGTCAGCGATCCGAGCGCTGCAAGGGTCGCCAACGCTCGGGTGACGATTAGCTCCAGCGATGGTTCCAGCCAAAGCGTCTCGAGCGATTCGAGTGGACGCTTTGTTGTCGGAAGTATGCCGTCCGGAAGATTCAAAGCGAAGGTCGAGATGCCAGGCTGCAGAACCAGCATCTTCGAGTTGAACTACGATGCGAGCCAGCCTTCGCTCTACAGTTTCCCGCTGAGCGTCGCCAACACGAACGAAACCATCGAGGTGTCTACAGAGGCGGCTCAGATACAGGCAGCGCCCTCAGTCCTCGGCGGACCACTACATACAACGGATCTGACCCTGTACGGGCAAATGAACGGCAATCTGCCCTCGGCTGCACCGGTTGCGCAGCAGAGTGTCTCCGCCAATGTTCTCAACCTGCAGAAGCGCGTCGCTGGCGTACTGCCGGTGCCGGTGGACGTGCCCCGTGCGGGAACTTCGTTCGCCTTCGTGCGGCCGCTGGTGCTCGACGAGGACACGAAGGTGACCTTCAGCTACAAGAGCCGCTGAAGAGCTAAAGAAAGAGCGCTTTCGCAAACCTCCGGATATGCCATCCTCAGGGTGATGGCATAGAATGATGGATTCGCGGAAGCGCTCATGAGCAAACCGGAATCGTGGAAAATTTGGGAAGGCCGCTCGGTGGCGGGCAAATTTCCGCTGCGACAGTGGCTGGGCGGCTCGAATCACAGTGCGGTGTTCAGCACGGAGCGGCCGGGAGCGGCGAAGGCGGCGATCAAGCTGATCGCCATTGAGCCGGGCGCCGCGGAACAGGAACTGTTACGCATTCGCGCGGCTATCAAGCTTTCCCATCCGCATCTGATCCGGATTTTCGAGGCGGGCCGCGGCCAGATCGAGTCGGACTCGTTCATTTACGTGGTCATGGAACTGGCGGACGAGGATTTGTCACAGATCCTGCCGCAGCGCGCGCTGTCGCCCGACGAAGTCTCCGACCTGCTCCCTCCCGTGCTGGACGCGGTGTCCTATCTCCATGGCAGGGGCATGGTGCACAGCCGCATCAAGCCATCGAATATTCTGGCGGTGGGAAATCAGCTGAAGCTTTCGGCGGACCAGATCACGCCCCTGGCGGAAACGGGCTCGGCACGGCGGCGTGACGTTTATGACGCCCCGGAAACGGCCGCAGGAGTTTTGTCGCCCGCCAGTGACGTCTGGTCGCTGGGCGTCACCCTGGTAGCAGCCATTACGCAAAATGTTGCGCTCGCCGAACAAGCTGTTCCGGGCAAACAGAGCCTGCCGGAAACAATTGCTGAACCTTATCGCAGCATTGCGCGGGATTGCTTGCAGCTCGATCCCAAACGCCGAGCTACCCTGCAACAAGTGCAAACGAAGCTGCAGCCCGGCGCAGCTCCGGTTACGCCAGTAAATAAGCCCACACCTGCGCCAACGAAGGCCGCACCTGTATCCCCAGTCGCTGCCTCGCCCGCACCTGCAATGACGGCATCGAGCCTCAAGCGAACACCGATGATCGCACTCGGGGGGGCGGTGGTAGCCATTATCGTCATCTTCGCGCTCATCCATTCCCGGGGAAACAATGCACTGCCCTCAAATCCTGACACAGCGGCGCCGGCCGTGGTCGACAATAAGCCCTCAGCTGGGCCCGCGGGACCGTCCAGGCAGCCGAATACTACTCCCGCTGCTCCCGCGCGCAATATCCCCGCCGCGAGCGGACAAGTGACGCACCGCGTCATGCCCGACATTCCCAAGAGCGCTAGAAACACGGTCCACGGAACGATCAAAGTAACCGTACATGTGGACGTGAGCCCGGCCGGCAAGGTGGTGGCGGCCAAGTTCAAGACCACGGGCTCCAGCCAGTATTTTGCGCAGAAGGCTATGAAAGCCGCGGAGCAGTGGCAGTTTGCTCCGCAAGCAGACAGCGCGGCATGGCTGGTGAGTTTTTATTTCCGTCGAAGCGGCGTGGATGCCTCTTCCCAGCCCGTCAGCCGCTAGCTTTTTTCGATTGCCGCAGCTTCCAGAGGATCTGCCGGAGCATTCCCAGAAAAAGTTTCGCGTCGTAGGCCTCAAGGTTCATCTTTAGAATCAGCTGGCGCGCTTTCTTCTCGAACATCTTGTCGGTTCCGGGCTTTACGTAGCCGCTGATGTGCAGCGCTTCGAGCAGGCCTTTGGCGATGTGCTCGAGCTGTTCCGCGGATGGGAGTTCCCGCTTTTCGGCGGGTGCTGCGGATTCAGCCTCCCTCGCGAGCTCATAAAGGCAGACGGCCACAGCCTGTCCCAGGTTCATCGAGATATTCTGCGAATGCGTGCGGATGGTCATCAGCCAGTGGCAGTAGCTGAAGTCATCGTTGGTCAACCCGATCTTCTCGGAGCCAAACAGCAGCGCTACCCGGCCCTGCTTCAGGATGGAGTGGATGATGTTCGCCGAATTCCCATCCAGCATCTTGGGTGGAGGGTCCAGCTTTCGATCTCGGATGGCAGTAGTTCCAACGACCAGCGCACAATCGGCAACGGCATCAGCAACAGAATCGAACTCTTCGGCATTCTTGAGCACCGCGGAGCCGCCGACGGCAGAGCGCGCCTCGCGGAAGGCGAGGCGAAAGGGATTCACGACTCGTAGATGGCGCGATCCGAAATTGCTCATCGCGCGCGCCGCCGCGCCGATGTTCAGCGGGTTGCGCGGACGTACCATGACGACTACGAGTTTGGTGAGATCGAGCAGCGGCAAGCGCTCATTTTACGACAGCCCGTATACGCTCACCGTACTGTGGTCGCGGCCTCGGCGAGCTGTTTACGTTCGGCGTCGGCCTGCTTGGCAGCTTTGCTGGCCTGAAGCGTGACATCCTGTGCTCCGAAGCCTACCCCGATCTTTTTCAGGAAGGCATTGGGCGGAGTGCCTCCGGCAAAGATCCAGACAAAATCATTCGGAATTTCCTGCTTCACTCCGGCCACCTCAAGGATCACTGACTGCGGCGTAAATTCCAGCGGGTTTGAATTGAAGAGCAGTTTGACCTTGCCGGACCGCGCGCACTCGTCAATACGTATGGCATTGCGCTCCTTGATGCGGCTGAAGCGCTCGCTGCGATAGGAGAGAGTCACCTGATTGCCGACCTGGTGGGCCAGCCCCATGGCAGCTTCTACGGCGCTGTCGCCGCCGCCGATGACCAGAATTTTTTTATTGATGTAATGGTCAGCCTCGATCAGGCGGTACATGACTTTGGGAAGGTCTTCCCCTTTGACACCGAGCTTGCGCGGCTCGCCCGCACGACCCAGGGCCAGGATCACGGCGCGAGATCGATATTGGTTGCTGGCGGTGGTCACGGTGAAAATACCTTGATCGTCTTTCTGCACGTCCTCGACTTTCTCGCCCGTGGTCACATTGAAGTCGGAGCGATTGAGGATCATGTCCCAAAACGCCAGCAGGTTCTCTTTCGACAGCTGCATCTTCTTGAACTTGCCGTACATGGGAAATTCCACCGGGCTGGTCATCACCAGTTTCTGCCGAGGATATTTGGCGACCGTCCCGCCGATCTCATCGCGCTCGATGGTGAGATATTTGAGCTTGTGCTCGATGGCGCGAAGAGAGGCGCTGATCCCCGCCGGTCCGGCGCCGATGACGATGAGGTCGTGCACGCCCTCTGCGGAGAGCGGAGAACCCGGCTGTTTCAGGCGCGAAGCAATGTTATCGACGCAATCGCGTCCCTGGTTGACTGCGTTCTTGATCAGGGCCAACCCGCCGAGCTCGCCCACGATGAAGAGATTCGAAACCGTGGTTTCGTAATCAGGGTTCAAGGTGGGCATGTCAACGGCCATGCTGGGGCTCGCCATCACCATGGTGATGGCGCCCACGGGACAGGCGTCTGCGCATAAGCCGTGCCCGATGCACTTGTGGCCGTTCACAATGACTGCCTTGCCACCGATCATGGCGAGCACGTCGCCTTCGGGACAGACGCTGGTGCAGGTGGCGCAGCCAATGCAGTAATTACTGTCGATGTGCGGGTGCTGCGCTTTGGGTCCTTCGGAAAACAGCTTGCCCTTCTCGGCGGCCTCGCGGGCACGAGCCTCCCGCTTCTTCAGGCTTCTCAGGTAGATCATCAGGAAGAAAAAACAGATAATCCCGCCGATGCCATACGTGATGAGTGTATCCATACCTCAGAAATATCCCAGGACGAATTGCAGGGTGACATGCAGCAGAGCCAGCACTGCGAAAGCATAACTGAAAGGCTTGTGCACAACGTGCCAGAGATGGAAGACCTTCTGGGAACGGGAAAGAAATAGAACGCGCTTCAGGAGCGCGGCTTCATCCGCTGCCGCGCGAATGGCTTTTTCCAACTCACGGTGCCGGGTGGGCATGAAGCCCGCGAGAGCAGAGAGAGACTGGCCAAAGCTCAGTGCACTCCTGCGCAGCCGGGCTACGCGGAACACGCGAATCACGTCCAGGATCATCATGTAGACCAGCGCGATTACGATGGGGAGCCTGGCCACGCGATTCTTGTCCGGCATGCGCAGCAGAGCCCGCAGATCGGCTTCTGGAAGCAACTTCTGGGCCGCGAGTTCCTGCGAAAGGCCCTCTTGCAATTCCTGCAACTCCTTCATCGAGAGTTCCGCAGTGGTGACCTTGCGCGGAATCTGCGCGTACAAGTAACGTCCGACGACTCCGCTGGCCGATACTGCGAACATGATCCAGAAAGCCATGCCGGCGATGCCCCGAAACTTCAGGGTGGAGTGGAATGCAATGATGAACGGAGCAGTCAATCCCATCAGCACATGAATATCGAGCCAGTGCCGCGTCTTGCCAAACTGCGCCAGCCATGCCCAGTGCTTGCGGATGGGGTACAGAAAAATTCCGGCGAACAGTGCGACACCGATGAACCCGAGATACAGGCCGATGGGGCCGCTGGGCCGCAGCATGTGATGCTTGGGCGAAAACGGACGATCGATGGCCGACAATTTGTAATAGTCAAAGCCGTAGATGAAGATGGCGAGATTGCTTGCGAACGCGAGTACGTAAAGCGAATAGAGGCGTATGCGATGGCCTCGATCCGCATCCGGTACGGCCTTGGCGCGATCGCCGATGCGGGCAGTTGCTGTAGCGTTGGCGCTCATT
>QHVR01000455.1 GCA_003223595.1 Acidobacteriota bacterium | reverse complement strand
CTTGCATCGTCATCAGGCGCCCCGAGAGACGCCGCAGCTCTGCTGTCCGGCTATCCACCAGCCGTTCCAGCTCCATGGCATTGTCCCGGATCGACTGTTCCAGAAGCTTACTGTCGTGGATGTCCGAACAGGTCCCGTACCACTTCAGAATCTTGCCCTCCGGATCTCTCAACGGAACAGCACGAGCTCGGAACCAGCGATAGGCTCCATCCGCGCCTCGCAGCCGGTACTCGGATTCGTAAGGTTCCCCGCTCTGCACACAACGCATCCAATGCGCGCTACTCGATTCCTTGTCATCGGGGTGCACGTACTCCAACCAGCCGTAACCGGTGGCAGAACCCTGCGGGGCGCCGGTGTATTCATAAAAACGGCCGCTGAGGTATTCCCGCCCGCCATCCGGCTGCCGGCTGAAGATAATGTCAGGAGCAGTTTGCACGATCGCGTCCAGTTCCTGGTTCCTTTGCGCCAGGTCGTGATTGGACTTTTCCAGATCGAGCGCCTTTTGCTGTAACTCGCCCGTCCTCTCCGCGACCCTCTGTTCAAGTTCGCTATTCAACCTTTCCAGTTGCAACTTCTTGCGATGCAATTCGGCGAATACTCTCACCTTCGCCCGCAGGACCTCCGGAACGATCGGCACCGACAGATAATCGACTGCGCCATGCTGGTAGCCCTTCAGGCGATCCAGATCGGTGAGGTGGACGGCGGAGATGAAGATGATTGCCGTCTCCTGGAAACGCGGATGCTGCCGTACCAGTTCGGCCAATTCGAAGCCGTCGATTTCCGGCATGCTGACGTCCATCAGCACCGCCGCAACGTCAAGCTTCAAGAGCTTCTCCAGGGCGTCCTTCGCGCTCGTCGCCTGGATAAGATTCTCCCCGAGCTCGGAAAGAATGGCCTCATAGCTGAGCAGCTTCCCAGGCTGGTCATCGACCATCAGGATGTTGACCCTGTCGTGAGGCGCCATTTTTTCTCCGAGCGGGTTCTCCGCTCCGTCTTCCGGATGCTTTGCCGCTCCGCCGTTCTTGGAGCGAGAGCTCATCGATGCAGCCACATTCGCAACGCGGAAAGCAACTGATCGGTGTTGACCGGCTTCGCCAGATATTCCGAGGCTCCGGCCTCGAGGCACTTCTCGCGATCGCCCTTCATGGCTTTCGCGGTCAGGGCTACGATCGGCAGCCTGCGCAATGACGGGTTCTGGCGGATCACCTGCATGGTCGCGTACCCGTCCATCTCGGGCATCATGATGTCCATGAGCACGATCGCGACATCAGGCATGGATTCCAGGGTAGAGATTGCTTCCCGGCCGGTGCCTGCAGTCAGTACGATCATCCCGCGCCGTTCCAGAACACTGCTCAGCGCGAAGATGTTTCGCATATCATCATCGACCACGAGCACTTTCTTGCCCACCAGCGCGTCGTCGGAGCGATGCAGCTTCTCCAACATTTTCTGCTTCTCGGGCGGAAGATCGGCAACCACGCGGTGCAGGAACAGTGCCGTTTCGTCGAGCAATCGCTCGGGCGACTCGACCCCCTTTACCACGACGCTGCGAGCCAGCGTGTGCAAGCGTGCATCCTCTTCCGGTGTAAGTTCCTTGCCTGTGAAGACCACTACTGGCAAGTCCTTCACCCTGGGATCTTCGCGGAAGTGTTCGAGGATGTCGAAGCCGCTCATATCCGGCAGCCGCAGGTCGAGCACGACGCAGTCAAACGAATCCTTCCCTACCAGTTCGAGCGCTTCGCTTCCGGTGGCCGCGACAATGACATCAATGTCCTCGTACCCCAGCAGCTCTCGAATGCTGAATTGCTCAGCCGGATTGTCTTCCACAATTAACAGCCGTTTGCGACGCGGAGCGGAATACTCCTTGATGCGCGAGAGCGCTTGTTCCAACTCGTCCGGATTAGTTGGCTTGGTGACAAAGGCAAAAGCGCCGCGCGCCAGACCATGCTGCCGATCCTCGTCCAAAGTGAGCATCTGCACCGGAATGTGGCGCGTCGCCGGATCCTGCTTGAGATGGTTCAACACTGTCCAGCCCAGCATGTCAGGCAGGAAGACATCCAGCGAAATTGCCGTGGGATGGAATTCGCGAGCCAGCGCCAAGGCGTCGGCTCCGCGCAGGGCGACCAGGACCTTAAACCCGCGGTCGCGCGACAGATCGCACAATACGCGGGCATAGTGCGGGTCATCCTCGACAATCAACAACACTGCATCGTCGGGCTGCAGATTTTCGCGGTCATCCGGAATCACTTCCA
>QHVR01000454.1 GCA_003223595.1 Acidobacteriota bacterium | reverse complement strand
GGCGAGCGCGCCTGCCTTGAATCCGTGGCGATTACTTCGATGGTGGTACGAAATCGGATTGCCCAGCGCGGCATAGCGTTCCACCAGGGCACGAGCGACTTCCACGGTTTCGTCAGTGGAGTCGTCGAGCAACTGTATGTCGAGTTTTTCACGGGGATAATCCAGGCGGCAGACGGACTCCAGCAAACGCTCGACCACGTATTGCTCATTGAAGATCGGCAGTTGGACGGTTATGCGGGGAAGGTCCTGGAAGTGCGATGCGGGTTCTAAGGTGGCGTTCTTGCGGTGCTTGTAATACAGGTACACGAGGATGTAGCGGTGCACGCCGTAGCCTGCCAGCAGGATCAGAACGATGAAATAAGGGATCAGCAAGGCCAGGTCGAAGCCGTTGACGTGATAGAGGCCGCGGAACGTGGTGTCGAGAAAATGCTGGCGAATGTAGGGAACAATCCCCCTCGGTCCAGCGGAAGCGGCAATCGTTGCTGTGAGATTAGCGATCAAGAGATGGTAGAGCGGCCGCGTGGGCTCTCGAGGAGCCCCGCGGAAAGGTACCATTTTACCCAATTCAGACGGTAGTGCCGTTGTGTGCTGGTTGCTGCGAGTACCTCGATCAGCTACAAATGGACCAGCGATGAGGAATACCACGGAACAAGAGGCGGGTGAGGCCGGGACACTGGCAGCAACATGGACGCGCATTCCCGCGTCGCTACCCTGGGTGTTTGGTATTGCCTTCGCACTTCGCCTGTGCTGGATCGTGATCGGCCACACTTACCGGTTCAAGACCACGGATAACAACTTTAGCTTCGGCTGGGAGATGGGGCGGATCGCGGCGTCGATCGCGTCGGGCCACGGATTCAGCAATCCCTTTGGCCCGCAGACCGGGCCGACAGCGTGGGAACCTCCGTTGTATCCGTATCTCGTTGCCGGAGTCTTTCATCTGTTTGGAACTTATTCGACAGCAGCGGCTTTCGTGCTGCTCAGCCTGAACAGCCTGTTCTCGGCGCTGACCTGCATTCCGATTTTTCTGATTGCGCGACGGATATTCTCGGCAAAGGTTGCAGTGGGCTCGGCTTGGGCATGGGCCTTGCTGCCCAACGTGATGTTCTGGTGTACGCGGGCCATTTGGGAGACCAGCCTCGCCGCCCTGCTCATGGCGACCATCTTTTGGTTGACTCTGACGTTGGAAGACCGGGACGGCTTGCTGCCATGGCTGCAATTCGGCTTGCTCTGGGGCCTAGCTGCGCTGAGCAGCACGTCATTGCTGTCTTTTCTACCGGCATCCGGCATGTGGGCCTGGTACAGTCGCGCAAAACGCGGTAAGCGGTCGCTCTACGGCGTGGTGCTCGCTACGATAGTGTTCTGCGCGTGTGTGTCGCCGTGGCAGGTTCGGAATTACCGAACGTTCGGAGAGTTCATTTTCATCCGCGACAATTTTGGAGCGGAACTTCGATTGGGAAACGGCCGGGGTGCGGATGGGACGTGGATGGAATATCTGCATCCCACGCAAGACGTTTATGCCATGCGGCAGTACCAGGAAATGGGGGAACTCGCTTATATCAAAATGCGCAAACAGCAGGCGCTGGAATATATCAGGGCCGATTACCCGAGGTTTTTCGGCCTGTGTGCCAAGCGATTCGTCTATTTCTGGGCAGGGCCGCCAAAAGCCACGCGACCGCCGTGGCTGAACGAGCTGAAAAATTCTCTATTTCTGGCGTCTTCGGTGTTGAGTTTCTGGGGGTTGATACGCGCCTTGCGACTGCGCAAATCGGGCGCGTGGCTACTGTTCTGGCTTGTGGCTCTGTATCCCGCCATCTACTACGTGGTCTTTCCCACCCAGCGTTACCGGGTTCCCATCGAACCGATCTTGGCCATTCTGTGCGTTTTCATCATCACGGAAGCACAAAGCCGGACTAAGGCTTATTCTCCAAATCGATCTTGAGCACGTGAATTTGCTTCAGCTTGGGATCAAGCACGCCATCGATCACCACGCGGCGTCCTTCAAAGCCATGCACGAGATCAGAGCGATCCAGGCGAAAAACATCTTTCGCGGTCGAGAGCACCAGGTACCCGCCGAGATGCTCAATGCAATACACCGAACAGGTATTCGAAGTGCCGCCCATGGACTTCGACTTGAGCATTTCCTGATGAGACCGGGTAAGCGAATGGACGTTCAAAGCGCACTGGCTATCAGAAACTTCCCCGTGGAAAGTCTGCGCCGCGCGCGCTTGCCCGATCGCCCCGAGCGCCAGCAGTGACGCCGCGCAGAATCTCTTTATAAAGTTCATTATGTTTCCTCTTCGTTACGGTAACACGGTGAATTTCATGTGCATACCCTCGTGCTCTTCGCTGCAGATGACGGTGCAGACGACGACGTATTCACCCGGCTCGCTGGGTGCGGTCAAAGTAAATTCCTGTTTGCCGGGCTTGAATAAAAGATCCCAGCCATCGACGCGAGTGCGGTCTTTGGCGCGGAGCAAGGAAAAACCATGAATGGAGCCATCGCGATTCCACGATTTGCCGCGGTTCGCCGTGACGCGTAGTACGACCTGCTCGCTAGCATGGACGGTGATCTCCGGGGTACGCAATCCGGCGATCTTGTAGCGGCTGTCGCGATCGGCGGTAATCTCGATGACGTGCGCCGGAACCTGGGCCCATAACTTGCCAACGAGCAGGGCGCCACCGAGGAGCCTGACGAACAGGCGAACAGCGACTCTGTTTCCGGATACCGGCATCATTGCGTCATATAGAACAAAATCAGGCGGCGATCCTCGGCCGTGATGGTGGCGCGTACGCGCATATGCCGGAGAACAGTGGCCATCATGCGGGGCGGAAACTTCTGGGGCGCGGCATGGCAGCGGCCACAATTGGCGTGAAAGCGCCGCTCGCCTTCGACCCGCATCTCACCGGCGCTGCTGGACTGCAACACTGGCGTGCCGGAGACTTCCTTCTTCCCTTCAGGCACTCCCGCAAACAGTGATGAGACGAGGGCAGCGGTCAAGAACATGACGGCCAGCCAATCTTTCGGATGCAAGCGCGTGCTCATTGCGCCCCCGAAGGAGTGCCAACACGGCCTAGCGGAAGTAGAAAGCGATAGGCCAAGCCAAAGCTCCACTGATTGAAATTACCCGCCGGGCTGAATTGACGGCCATAGCTGAAAATGCCCTTCATGCCATCGCGCAGGAAGTAGTTAACCCCGAAATCAGCTTCCCGCGTATTGACGCCGGGAAGATCGTAATCCGCTTCGGCATCAGGACCGATCGCACCTACAAAGAATTGCTGCGCGCGCGCGACCACCTCGGTGCGGCGCATGGGCTTTTGCCAGAAAGCGACTTGGCTGAGCCGGTACGCTCCTTCGATCCAATATCCGCTGCCCTCGAAGGAACGTGCGAACTCCGAG
>QHVR01000453.1:3518-4043 GCA_003223595.1 Acidobacteriota bacterium | reverse complement strand
CGGTGTGGGCGGATCACCGCGGCAAATTCCGCTACGGCATTCCCGGCAGCGATCGCCGCGGATTCAAGATTGCCGACGATACCCGAGGGCCGGATTTCGATCCGACGCAGGGAGAGCGCGTGGTCAGTTCTGAGACCTTGAGAGAAATTCGCGAATACGTGGGCTTCCGCTTCCCTGCCTTAAAAAACGCGCCGCTGGTTGAAACTCGGGTCTGCCAGTACGAGCAGACGCCAGATAGCCACTTTCTTCTCGACCGGCATCCGAAAAATGAAAACGTGTGGCTGCTAGGCGGAGGCTCGGGTCATGGATTCAAGCACGGTCCCGCGCTGGGGGAAATCATGAGTCGCCTGATTCTGCGGGATGGGACGCCCGAACCCATATGGCGTCTGGATCGTTTCAACAAGAAATCGCCAGCGGCAGTCAGCGAAAAAGGCGGGGCACTTCCTTTGTGAGCCCGTTCCTCTGCGACGATTATTGGATCTGGATCACGTTGGCCGGTGCATTGGCCTTAATCTCGCCGACCCG
>QHVR01000453.1:0-3472 GCA_003223595.1 Acidobacteriota bacterium | reverse complement strand
GAGTTCTCGCCTTCGAGTACAACGGGCTTACCGCTGTCCCCTGACTTGCGAACCTCGGGATCGAGGCTGATGTTGCCTAGGAACGGCACCCCGAACTGCTTCGCCATGTTTTCGGCGCCACCGCGGGAGAAGATATCAATTTCGTGATTGCAATGCGGGCACACGAAGTAGCTCATATTCTCGACGACACCGGCGACATCGACCTTCATCTGCCGGAACATTTCGATTGCCTTGCGCGCGTCCTGCAAAGACACATCCGACGGAGTTGAAACGACGACTGCCCCGGTCAGTGGGACGGTTTGAACGAGAGAAAGAGCGACATCGCCCGTTCCCGGAGGAAGATCGACAACCATGTAATCGAGCCGTCCCCATTCCACCAGGCCGAGAAACTGCCGGATGATCTGGTGGAGCATGGGTCCGCGCCAGATGACAGGCTTGTCTCCGGGATTGAGAAATCCCACCGAGATTACTTTCAGGCCGAACGCTTCAATCGGCTCAATGCGGTTCTCCCCGACCATGCGCGGCTGCGAGTTCACGCCTAACATCAGGGGGACGTTGGGGCCGTAGACGTCGGCGTCCAGCAATCCTACTTTGTGGCCCATTTTTGCCAGCGCAACGGCCAGGTTCACCGACAACGTGGTCTTGCCGACGCCTCCCTTACCCGAACCGACCGCGATGATGGAGTCAACCCCGGGAAGCGGTTGCGGACCGGGCTGCGCTGGACCATGTCCATGCTGATGCGGAGTATTTGCACTCAAAGGATTGCTCCAAGGGGATGGATTGCGGAGATTAGTAGAACCCCAACCTCGATTATACAGGCGTCATCAGGAGGCCGATTCGAGCCCACCGGCCCCGATCAATCTGCCTGTCAGACTAGTTCCCTGAGACTGCGTTGGGGATTGGAGGTACTAGCGGGACGATGCCACTCTGGTGACAAGAGCAGGTGTGCTGGGGAGCGTCGCATTCGAGATGTTCACAGGTAAGCGACCGCGGGCCGGAATTTCGCCAAAAACCGCTTTCGCAGCACTGACCTCAGATACTTTCGCATTCGAGAATGTACAGATGTAATTTTGGATTCCGGGGAAGTCCTCCGTGAGATAGGGAGTCCCCATGGCCAGAACTGCAGTTTTGCCGCTCGCACGGGCAAGAATGCCGCCGAATAACTTCGCCGTCGAGTCCGGCAGAGACGCGGAATTCTTTTGGCCCCGAGCTACCGTCCTGGTGCGCGCGGCAGAGGGCACGACATACACCGCGACGACCACCTGCTGCGCCCGATCCACTGCCTTCAAGACCGCTTCCGATCTGGCCGCCGCGACCCGGGGATCCAGGTACATCACTCTGGCCTCAGGAGCCCGTTTTCTGACCTCCAGCTCCAGGACCCGACCGTCCTCCGAACGAACATTGTCGCAGAGAATAATCAATAGCAGCGGACGCTGACGTTTAAACGGCGCGTATTGAACCAGCACGCTCTTGCCCGGCGGCCGCTGCCTGAGCGGAAGCAGCTTGCCGTTGTCCCGAACCAGAGTCACGGAGGCATCCGAGATCTGCTGGCCGATTGCAATGTTTTCCTCGCTCCCCACGAGTCTGGGAATCGCCGCCACATCGACGACACGATTCTTGTCCAGACCGACCAGAGCTTTCGCCCGCAAGATCTTAAGGACGGAAGCGTCAAGCCGTTCCTGCGGAATTTCACCTGTCTCGACGGCCGCCAGCATGGCTCGGTAGCTTACATCCAGATCGGCAGGCATGGTAAGCACATCGTTTCCTGCGTTGAACGCGTCTACGGCCACGCGTCCCGGATTGCCTTTATAGAGGTTGCTGAGACCCGCCATATCCAGCGCATCCGTCAAAACTACGCCCTTGAAACCGAGTTTCTTTTTCAGCAGACCGGTGACAATTGGTTGCGACACCGTAGCCACACGGCGGCGGTCCGGATCGAGAGCAAGAACCTGCACATGTGCCGTCATCACCGCATCCACTCCCGCCGCAATTGCTTTCTCGAACGGAGGCAGATCGATGGCGCGCAGGTGCTCCATGTCGTCGTTCACCACGGCGACGGCAAGGTGCGAGTCGGTTGCGGTATTGCCGTGCCCTGGGAAATGCTTTGCGGTAGTCAACATTCCATTGGCTCGCGCACCGCGGATGTAGGCGGCCACGAGATCGCCCACTTGCTCGGCGTTGCCCCCAAACGCGCGCGTCCCGATGATGGGGTTGGCCGGATTGGAATTCACGTCGGCTATGGGAAAGAGATTCCAGTGCACCCCCAGCGCCCGGCTCTCCTGCGCTGTAATGCGTCCGAACTCCTCTGCATATTTCAGGTTCCCGGCCGCTCCAAAAGCCATCGCATGCGGGAACACCGTCGTTCCAAAGAGGTGCGCCGGAAGAACCCCGCGCTCGAAGTCCCCAGCGATCAACAGCGGCAAGTTCGATTCCTGCTGCAGCTGATTCAGCAGCGTAACCGTCTCAAGCCGGCGGTTCACATCGCGTGCCCGCCCTTGCGCCGGGACCGACATGGCCAACGAGCCGACGTGATATTTACGAATATTGTCACGGAGTTGGACGTAATCGGGACTCTGTCCATGCAGAAATTCCACCCGCATCCGGATCATGAACAACTGCCCGACCTTCTCCTCGACTGAAAGGCTCTTCAGAGTTCTCTCTGCCCAGCCCTCATCCGTATTTGCTTGCCGTTCCGCGGACGGCTGAGACAAGGTCGCGGGCTCCAAGACAGCGGAGCCCGAAAACGCTAACAGGGCCAGGAGCAAGCTAGGATTGCGGAGGAACCTCACCGAATGAGCATACTGCCGAATCGCGAAGGCGCCACCCTAACTTAAACGAATTCCCAAACGAACGTACATGTCCTGACAACGCTAAGGCGGTGAAATGCTGGGCCCTCATTGATGGCTAGAAGGAGAGGGGTGTCATGACGTGGCTCAGTTTTGCAACAATTCGCAGGGCCGCGAATCGGATAGCCATGCCCTAGCAAACATGCTAAATTCTGAACTCTCACAAGATCCCGATGCGCGTCTTCTACGGGTGGTGGATCGTCGTTGCTGCATTCCTAAATCTTTTCTTCTCTGTGGGGATCATCTACTACGGGTTCCCGGTTTTTTATCCATCAATGGTTAGTTCGTTGGGTTTCACGCGAGCCCAACTGACTCAAGGCTTCCTCGCGGGATTTGTTGGTGCAGGTCTTCTATTTGGGCTACTGGCGGGCATCCTCATTGATTCGCTGGGATCCCGGCAGGTGATCCGAATCGGTATTTGGTGTGTCGGCCTGCCGCTAATTCTGATGGGAAGCATGACACACCTGTGGCATTACTATGTGCTCTGCATCGCGGAAGTCATTGGTTACGTGCTAACCGGACCTATCCCCAACCAGGTGTTAGTCTCCAATTGGTTCCGTCTGAAACGTGGCCGGGCAATGGGAATCGCATATCTCGGGCTCGGGGTGGGCGGCGCAATTTCCCCC
>QHVR01000139.1 GCA_003223595.1 Acidobacteriota bacterium | reverse complement strand
CAATGCGACAAATTAGATGGCGTGCAGGATGGGATTTTGAACGATCCGCGGCAGTGTCACTTCGATCCTTCAACCATTCAATGCAAGGCACAGGATGCGGAGAATTGCCTGACCCCGCCGCAAGTGGCCGTGCTGAAAAAACTCTATGCGGGAATCCATGATTCGCACGGTAACGAGCTCTTCCCTGGATATGTGCCAGGCGCGGAAGGCGGCCAGGGTGGCTGGGCATTGTGGATCACAGGCCCAGCCCCAGCTAAGAGCCTGATGGCGGCTTTTGCCCTCGGGTATTGGTCCAACATGGTTTACGAGAAGCCCGACTGGGATTACAAAACCTTTCAGCTTGATGCGGGGTTAAAGCTGGCAGAACAGAAAACCGGTGACGCCCTGAACGCCGTCAATGCAGACCTGGGGCGTTTCAAGGCACGAGGTGGCAAGCTCATCCTGTATCACGGGTGGGACGATCCGGCAATCTCGTCGCTGAATACGATCCACTATTACAACAGCGTGATCGGAAAGATGGGACAGCGCGATGTGGATTCGTTCGTGCGCTTGTACATGGCGCCTGGGGTGCAGCATTGCGAAGGAGGGCCGGGACCGGATTCATACGGGGAAGTCGGGGATCTCAATTCTGGCGACCCCATGCACAGTCTGGATAGTGCGCTCGAGCAGTGGGTAGAGAAGGGGACCGCGCCGGGGACGGTTATTGCTGCGAAATTTCAAGATCAAGAACGGCAGCATGCGACTATGACTCGGCCATTGTGCCCTTATCCGCAGGCGGCCAAGTACAAGGGGAGCGGCGATACGAATGACGCGGGTAATTTCACTTGCGAAGAAAAGAAGAAGTGAGACTCGGTCAAGGAACCAGTCCAACTGAAAGAGTCAGGGGATAGGGAATAGGGATCAGGGGCATAGTCTTCTTTTTGTCTTCGTGGCGCTCTATGCCTAACTGGATCAGCCGGTCGATCAGGTCGGAATATTCCAGTCCGGATGCGGCCCACAGCTTGGGGTACATGCTGATCGAGGTGAATCCGGGCATGGTGTTGATCTCGTTCAGATAAATCTTGCCGGTTTTTGGATCCATCAGGAAATCTACGCGGGCTAGGCCGGAGCAATCTACGGCCTTGAAGGCCTGCACTGCCATCTCCTGTACTTTCCTGGTTTGACCTTTGGTGAGCTTGGCGGGAATGATTAGCTTTGAGCCTTCGTCCAGATACTTGGCGTTGTAATCGTAGAACTCTTTGATGGGAACGATCTCTCCGGGAACGGATGCCTGGGCTTCGTCATTGCCGAGAACCGAGCATTCGATCTCGCGGGCCTTGTCTTTCTTTCCTCCTACCCCTTCCTCGATCACGATCTTGCGATCGAACCTGGCGGCTTCTTCAATCGCAGAGCCCAGCTCCTTGCGATCGTGCGCCTTGCTGATTCCGACGGAGGAGCCCAGATTGGCAGGCTTCACGAAGACGGGATACTTCAGCTTGGTGGAAATCACCTGCTCGACTCTTTTCCGATCCTTTTCCCAAGCGCTGCGCAGAATGGTGACGTGCTTGACGATGGGAATTCCCGCGGCCATGAATAAGGACTTCATGATGTCCTTGTCCATTCCGGCCGCGGAGCCGAGAACGCCCGCGCCCACATAGGGAATATCGGCGAGCTCCAGCAGGCCCTGGATGGTGCCGTCTTCGCCGAAGGTGCCGTGGAGAACGGGAAAGATGACATCAACATTGATGGCGCGATCGGAGGCACGGCGCAGGGGAGAGGCGTCGGTCTGGAATGGAACCAGGCCTTTGTCGCGGTGCACGGGTTCCGGGGGGAAGACCGCGGCCTCGCCGCGATGGAGTACCGCAGCGGGTTCGGTCATATCGGGATCGCCGGCGCGGAGATTGCGGGGCTCAATCTGAAGCTTGCCAGCGAGCAGATTCTCGGCGTGCTCGGCGGTGAGCCAGCGTCCTTCCTTGGTGATGCCGATGGGAACGACTTCATATTTTTCTTTATCGATGGCGTTGAGAACGGAGGCGGCGGAGAGCAGGGAGACTTCGTGCTCTCCGCTGCGGCCGCCGAATAAGATACCGACGCGAAGTTTTTCCATAACCCATTAGTGTGGATGTGGGCCAAGCGTCCCGTCAATCGCAGGGTAGATTCCCCGTCAGCCTATTCGCTCAGTTGTATGAGCTCAAAAGAAGTCGCGGAAACATCCTCGAAGATGAGCCGCTTCTCCTCCGCAATCGCCGATTTTGCGAGATGGTGGGGTACGTACCACATTATGAAGGCGGCCGGAAACATGGCAGCGAAGCGCCCCGGATGTACCAACGCGTAAGACTCAAATTCGGGCAGCGACGCCGCATAGAGCAGGAATCCGAAGCCGACGGAGATTAGAACAACGATGGAATGCTGTTGAAAGATCGGTCGCGTGCAGGTGAAGGGCAGCTTGCGGAAGCGGATCAGTAACGCATTGGTCAGCAGCAGCGACCAGCCCAGTACCAGCAAGGTGTGCATCAGAGCTACTGCCACTCCGGTGATTCGCAGATAAATGGGAAAGACTCCGAGGAGCACCCAGGGAAACACTGCGAGCAGGATGACGATCCCCGCCAGCGATTCGCATTCCTGATGGTCGGGATCGAGCATCAGGCGGAAGATCCAGTTTGAGGGCAGTTCGGCAGGAATTTCGAATACTGCCCGTAAGCCTACGATGATCAAGAACGAGAGAATGAACGGAATGGACAGAGCTTCGGTTGAGAGCGCCGCCTGGCGCGCCGATCTGGTTTCTTCGACAGCGTTCATCAGTGCCTGAGAAGCGAGCACTAGTCCCAGACCGCCAGTCCCGGTTAGAAGCAGGCGGTGGGCCTCGCTGCGGCAGAGGGTCTTCCAGACAAAGCGGAATCCCGCTTTCTGAAATGGAGTGCGGAGCACCAGGCGATCGAGGTAGCCGTAGAGCGGTGACAGATGTGACGGTGCTCCGGCGGACATTGCTTCTGAGAGTTCGCCAATTCGCAGGAAGTGGCGCCGATAGCCGATTGCATAGGCGCAGGGTGCTACTCCGGACACCGCAATTACGGCTGGAAAGGTGAGATGACCCAGGGTGATCAGCGCGGGAGTGGCTCGTCCGCGGAAGGATTGGCACATCGCGACGAACCACGAGGAAGGCAGCAGAAAGGTCCATATCGGAGGAGCGCCGCGCACGCCGCGCAGCAAGTTTGGCACGGCGAAGCTGGTACTGAGCAGGGCAATGAGATAGACCACTGCGACCGCGCGGATGTAGCTAGACGCTTTCTTGAAGGCGCGCGCCGGAAGCAATGCCATGCTCAATCCAAGAAGCGAAAACACGAGCAGGAAGGAAAACATGCTCGCCAGAAGAACGGCCAACGCATGGACGGCAGCGAAGCTAAGAAAAAATACAAACTGGCTCTGCGTAGCGGCGACCACTGTCGGGAAGAGGATGCAAGAGGCGGCGTTGACATCGACCGCAACCAGCACTGCGAGAAAGAGAACTGCGGTCAGATTTGCTAGAAAAATCGTCCGGGTAGAAATGGGTAGGTGGACCAGGTTCATGTAATCTCGGCGATCCGGGAAGATGGCGTCCCAACGCCAGACCGCAACCGCGCCGCTCACGGTCATGGAGAGCACGATAAAGAAATACTCGTCGGGCAACGACACCAGAAGCGGGTCAGGAAAGCTTCCGCCGCGTAGCCACTGCAAGAACGTGCCGTATTTGTCCAAGAGGAATAGCGAAACGAAGCCTCCGGGAATGGCGAGCAGGGTAAGAATCAAGCCCATGCCGAGATCGAGGCCGGGGGCATCGGAGTCACCGCCTCCGCGAAACACTCGCGCCACGAACAACTCGACAAGGCGCCAGAATGGACGTTGGCGGTAAACGTCCCAGCGATTGCGATCCGATTTGGCGGCGATCAGACTCATGCCGACTGCATGACCTGGACGATGTCCTGAGCCACCGTCATCGTGTTTACGTCATCGACCAGGTGCAGGAAGGTGTTCTCCAGCGACTGGCCTAGAATTTTGCCGATGTTTGCTACTGAGTCCTGGGCAATGACGAGGCCTTTGCGGAGGATCAGAACATCGGTGCAGATTTTCTCGACCACTTCGAGAACGTGGGAGCAGTAGAAAACGAGTTTTCCCTGCTGGCCGAGTACGTGCACCATATTCTTGAAGATCAAGGCGGAGGTGACGTCGAGGCCGGAGAGCGGTTCGTCGAAGATGAAGATGTCGGGATTGTGCATGATGGCGGCGATCAGCAGGATCCGCTGCCGCATGCCCTTCGAGTATTGGCCCAGGGATGAAGCGAGAAAAGTTGCAGCAGAGAATCGATCTTGCTTTCGAGTTCCGCGCGCGGCATTCCCCGCAGAGTGCCGACTAGTTCCAGATATTCCCAGCCCGTGAGAAAAGGGTAGAGATGAGCTTCTTCCGGAACGTAACCGAGCTGGTTGCGATATCCCGTAACGTCATCCTGAATGCTGCGGCCATTGAACTGAACGAGGCCACGGGATGGCGCCAGAAGTCCTGTGAGCATTTTTACCGTTGTGCTCTTGCCAGAGCCATTGGGGCCGAGGCATCCGAGGACCTGGCCGGGGCGCAAGGAGAATGACAGATCCTGCACGGCCGGGATGGAGGCATAGCGTTTGGTGAGGTGTACGGCTTCGAGCATGGCGAACCCCAGCGGAGATATCGAGGGCCGAAGAGCAGACGGGCAGCGGGAATGATACACCTAGTTTGACACCGCTCAGCGCAGCGAAGTTCCCAGGCCGCAGAGCTTCGCTCTGCTGGACAGCCGAGGGCGGCTGTCTCTACATCTTCTTTCTCAGCTTTGAATCGGCAGTGTGCGGATTCTTTTCTTCGTCGCGGCGTAGATCGCGTTGCACAACGCTGGGGCGAGAGGAGGCAGCGAGGGTTCACCGATTCCCGTGGGAGGTTCCTGACTTGGAACTGCATAGACCTCCACTACCGGGGTCTCGTCCATACGGAGCGGGGCGTAGTCATCGAAATTCCCTTGTACGACGCGTCCCTTGTCGATGGTTATCTGTGCGCGCAGGGCGTTGGATAGCCCGTAGACGACTCCGCCCTGAATCTGTTGTTCCAGAATGGCTGGGTTCACGACTTGTCCGCAATCTACTGCGGCGACCACGCGGTGCACCTTGGGTTGATTATTCTCCATGGTGATCTCGACTACTTCGGCCATGTAGGTCTGGAAACATCCGAAGCAGGCGATGCCTCGATGGTGCCCGGCGGGGAGCGGCTTGTCCCAGCCTGCTTTCTCGGCGGCTAATTGCAGCACGGCGCGCATGCGTGCCGTATGCCAAGTGGTCGTGAAGTAGGCGAGGTCTTGATCTTTGGCCAGCAGTTGAAGGCGATACTTCAGCGGATCTTTGCCGGCGGCGAGCGCCAGTTCGTCGATGAAGCTTTCGAGAGCGAATCCGGCCTGCAGCGCGTAGACGGAGCGCATCCAGCCAAGCGGCACCGGAGTTTCGGTCATCACGTATTCGATCGCGTAGTTCGGGATGCCGTAGACCGGGCCCGCTTCGTCGGGCAGATCGGGATCGACATTGTTGGGAACCGGTTGACCTTTTTGTCCCGTGATCGAGGGCGCGATGATGCGATGCGTGAGTGCGACGGGAAGACCCATACCGTCGAGGGTCGCGCTGAGTTGATGCAGGCTGGCGGGACGGTAGGTGGAGCAGCGCATGTCATCTTCGCGCGTCCAGATCACTTTCACGGGAGCGTTGATCGCTTTCGAAACCTGCGCGGCTTCGACGGCGTAGTCGTGTTCGAGACGGCGTCCGAAGCCTCCGCCCATCAGCGTGACGTTCACTTTGACCTGATCGGGATCGAGTCCAATGGCAGTCGCGACTGAATCGCGGCAGTCCTGGGGAACCTGCGTGGGCGCCCAGAGTTCGCAGTTCGAGCCCTGAAAATGCGCTGTGCAGTTGCCCGGCTCCATGGGAGCGTGGGCCATGAATGGCAGCACGTATTCGGCGGAGATGTGGCGGCCGGAAGCTTTGCCGGGTTCTCCGGCGGCATAGAGGTTCGCGCCCTTCTTGCTGGCTGCCTGTTTCAGCGAGGACAGGATGGCGGCTGAGTTCAGGTCCTTATTTGGACCTTCATCCCAGCTGACGTTGAGGACGCGGCGTCCTTCCATGGCTGACCAGACGCTGTCGGCTACTACGGCGACGGCGGAATCGCCGATCTTTCCGACGTAGGAGACGCCGGAGATTTTTTTCGATTCCTTGTCGTCGATGGATGTAACTTTTCCGGCAATCAGGGGACAGCGGGCGAGCACGGCATACTTCATGCCGGGCAGGCGGAAGTCGATGCCATAGATGGCCTCGCCTTTCACTTTGGCGAGCGAATCGAGGCGAGGCAGGCGCTGGCCTACGATCTTGTAATCCTTGCTCTGCTTCAGCGTGACGTCGCTGGGGATCGGCAGCGTGGAAGCCTTGCCGACGAGTTCTCCATAGCTCACGCTGCGGTTGCTGGCAGCATGCTTGATGTGTCCGGCTTCGGCCGTGCATGTGGATCGCGAAACGCCCCAGGTCAAAGCGGCGGCGCTGATCAGCATCTCGCGGGCAGAGGCTCCGGCTTTGCGCATGGGATCCCATGTGGTGCGAATGCTGGCGCTGCCTCCAGTAGTCTGATCACCGTAGAGAGTGCTGGCTCCAGCCTGCTCGATTTCAATTTGCTTCCAGTCGGCTTCGAGTTCTTCGGCAAGGATCATGGGCAGGGCAGTGCGGACCCCTTGCCCCATCTCGGAGCGGGCAACCACGATGGTGATCTTATTATCGGGAGTGATGCGCAGGTACGCGTTCGGGGAGAAAGAATTCTTCTGCGATTCGCCTTTGTGCGGCAGATAGAAGCCGATGACTAATCCAGCGGCGGCGCCAATTCCGGCGCCCACGAATTCGCGGCGGGAGAGCGGACTCATCGCGCACCTCCGTTTCCAGCGGCCCGATGAATCGCTTTGCGTATACGCTCGTAGGTTCCGCAACGGCACAGATTGCCATTCATCGCCTTGGTGATTTGCTCATCGCTGGGTTGGGGCGTCTTAGCGAGGAGAGCGGCGGCGGACATGATTTGTCCCGTCTGGCAGTAGCCGCACTGGGGAACTTCTTCGGCCAGCCAGGCCTGCTGCAGCGGATGAAGTCCGTTCGGGCTCAGGCCTTCGATGGTGGTCACATTCTTGTTGGCGACTTGCGACACTGGTGTCGAGCAGGAACGAATTGGATTCCCCTCGACATGAACGGTGCATGCGCCGCAGAGTCCGGCGCCGCAGCCGAACTTGGTGCCGGTAAGTTGAAGCGTGTCGCGCAGAACCCAGAGCAGCGGTGTTTCGGGGGAGACGGAGACTTGCTTCTCACTACCGTTAACGCGGAGTGTGATGTCAGCCATGGTTGTCCAGTGTTGGGATTTTGAGAGTGCAGTCCATGGTACTCAAGTGGAGGGAAAAGTGGAATGGGCCGGCAATCACACTTCCCACTTCTCCCAAAACCAGGGAGAAGTGGGGCACCCCTACCAACTCTAATTGGTGAGCGGGAGCTGATTACTTCAGCTGTGCCAGGCGTTGCGTGGCCAGCTGTCCGGCTTCGGTGGCGGGATTGTCTTTCTTGATCTGCTCGTACATTTTCTTGGCGTCGAGGGGCTGGTTGGAATCCTGATAGAGCTCGGCGAGCTGAAGCTGCGCCGTCACTTTGCTCACCGACGTAGTCGGCTTATTCATCAGTTCCTGGTAGAGTGCGACCGCGTCCTTCGTGCGATTCGTATCGGCGTAGAGGGCAGCGAGGGCATCCTTCGCGACCGAGGCGACTTCCTTGTTTGCTTTGGAGATTACTTCCTTGAAGTTGCGCTCGGCGGCGGCGTTGTCGCCCAGGTTCTTCTCGGTCACTGCCAGGAAATAATGGGCCATGTCCGCGGTGCGGGTGTGGGGATACTTGTCGATGATGGCCTGAAATTGCTTCTGTGCGGCCTGGGAGCGATCCTTCGCCGAGGTAAAGGTGGGGAAGTCAGGCTGCTCCGGGGTGCCGGGGGCGCGGAGCTGGGTGTCCAAGGTGCGGACCGCGACGGAAAGGTCGAGACTGGCTTTTTCGTCCTGACCGCTGAGATAATACCAACCGCCGACCGCGCCTCCGATGAGAATAACGGCGACAATGGTCGCGATGATGATCGTGTTCCGGTGTTCGACGGTCCAGTCGGCGGTCTTTTCGGCGACGCCGATGGTGGCACGGCTAAACGCATCCTGTTTGAGTTGATGGCGGGTTTCTGCGCGCAACGGACTTCCCTTCTAAAGTTGTGGGTGGGTGGACATTACGAGTTTAACAGGGTAGAAAAGGCAGGTCAAAAGCGACCGGGCTACTGGGCGGCGTCGAGGTACAGTCCGGCGGACGCGCCTACCCACTCCATGTTCTTGTTGTGATCAACTCCCATCATCAAGCCGCGGCCCATGCGGATGATGGTGAGCACCGGCTTCAGATCTTCCAGCCAGATGTACATGACGCGTACTTCAGCTTTCGTTCTGCCGTGCGGAGTCTCGATCACGGGTTCAAAGTTCATGCGCTCCTGCAGGATGTAGTACGGGCGCTTTTCGCGTGGAATGGGGTCAATATCCTGTCTGTTGGGTGCGATTACGACCCCGAGGCCGGCGAACGAGTACAGCGGTTTGAGCGCGTAGTTCTCGAGATCGGCGGGAACTTCGGCCAGTTCATGGAGAAACCATGTCTTGGGAACCGAGCGGTGCCGCAGGTACGGAATGGAAAATTTGCTGATGCGGAAATACCAGTTGGGATGTCCTGCCCATTCCACGTCGAGATCGTCGCGCCAATCGAAGTTGAGCGTCACATTTTTGCGCTGCAGTTCGTCGACAATGGCCCGGTTGTAAATCCGGTGAATGGGGATGCGCTTTCCCCCGCGCAGGTAGTAGAGATGCGAACCTTCTTTCTTGATGTCCACGATATCAACGAAGGGAACGCCCAGCAGTTCCTGTGTTAGCCGGAAATCGGGCAGCGTCTTCTGCTGCTCGGGGTGGATTTCCATCAGGATCACGTTTTCAGGATCGTGCTCCCCCACGATGGCTCGCCGCAGCAGTTCGCGATAGGAATCGCCGGTCAATCCACTTAAGAAGTAGTTCAGGCTGCCGGAAGCGGGATTGTTCAAGCCATAGACATCGATGTAAAGCTGCGCGAGGAAGGCTTGATAGGCGTATAGCGATGGGAACGCCTGTAACTCCACCAGTTTCGGTTGCAGTTGGCCCTGTGGGTCGCGCACCAGCCCGAAATCCACCTGCACGAACATTGGATGGGGCGCTTCATTCGGCACCTTGAACTCTGCGGGTATAGCCGCGTCGGACTTCGCGCGATAAGAGGGATTCTCGACGAGCTGGCGGATCAGCTCCTGGCCGTCCTGCGCCATGCGGTCGAGTAGGGATTTCGAGAAGAAGCAGGGCGTTTCCGAAAGCCGGAACTGTACGTGAGTTCCGCAAATCTCATCCATGCGGCGCAAGAACGTCTCATAGTTCGCGGGGCTGAAACTGCTGTTGAATTGCTTGCGGAGCGCTGGAATCATGCCGCACGGCAGTATAGGAGATTAGTCGCGAATGGTCATGCTCTGAATCAGGCCTTCTTTCACCGAATAAACATGCTGGACCATGCGGTCCAGAAGAATTTTGCCGGAGAGATCGCGCACGACCTGGTGTACGCCGACGACCACGCTTCCCGAACTGTCGAGCTCGAAGCTGACTGGGCCCACGTGTGGATTGATCATGCCCCACTGCCGCGTCCAGTATTCGCGAACGCCTTCATGGCCGTGAACCGTGCCGCCTTCCATGCCATTTGGCCACTCGACATCCGCGTGCATGGTGGACAACGCGCCTTCCATGTCGCGGGCATTGAATGCGGCGTAGGCTTGTTTCAAAAGCGTAGTGCTCTTCTCCAGATTGGTCATGAGCTAGGCTTCCACCAAAAACTTCCCGTCCTGCATGATCTGCTGATCGTCAACCCAAATGTTGAATCGGCGACCGACGACGTCGATATGCGTGGTGGAATCCCAGTCCGCGCCGGTGTGAGCGCCGTAAGGATTGCCGAATGCGATGTGGATGCCGGGATATTTTTCATCTTGCAGAATCTGACCGATGACGTGTTTCAGATCAATGTTGGTGCCGATGGCGAATTCGCCGACGCGGTCGCTGTTGGCGTCAGTGTGGGTATATTTCCAGAAGTCACTCTCAAGTTCGCCGTTCTCCGAATGGGCCTCGGTGAGCCGGTTTCCGCGCATGCGGATGGTGAGCGGATTGTGCTCGAGATCGCCGAACTTGGCACAGAGATAGTCTCCGACTACGCCGTCAATCACGAATGTTCCGTTCACCTCTCCCGGCGTGGTAAAGATTTCTCCGCCGGGTAAGTTGCCCCATTTCTCCGGGGAAATAATTCCGCTGGTCTTCAGCCACTTGTAGTTCGGGTTTAGATCGGCGGTGAGGTCGGTGCCCGCTGCGGTAGTCGCCCGAATGCGCGATGCCTTGCGTACCATATTAACGATCTTCTGGCTGAGCCGGTCCACGCGCTGAAAATCCGCGCGCATGCCCTCCATCATGATCTGGCGGTTGATGTTGACCATGTGGGCGTGGCGAATCTTCCGGCGATTGACCACGTCGGTCATTTGAATGCGGGAGCGCAGTTCATTGGTCTGGGCCTGGACGGCGAAAATCGAGACTTGGCTCTGGTCAAGGTCCTCGAGAATCTCGCGCGGCATATCGACAAGCGGTCGCGAGGCATGTTCTTCCAGCACCCAAGCGTGATAGGGCGACCCATTCTTCTCCAGTTCAGCCACGATGGAAGCCGCGATTTCGGTGGTGGCTTCGTCGGTGATGACGCAGACTCGTTCCTCTGGCTGAATGCGCAGGCAAACCTTCACTGCATTGACAGCCCCGGGGGTGAATTCGGGATCGAACGGAAGCTTGCTCAGTGGTTTTGGGATGGAACGTACAGAGGAAGTCATCAAACGGTTTGTCTCACGGTTGCCGGTTCAGTCTCGGCCAGCCCCGCTTCGGTCTCCTCAATCATGTAGTCGACTACTTTCTTCAAGTCGCCGGTTTCCTGGAACACGCGCAATTGCCGGTCGGCGCCGCTGCCTTGATCCATGATGGTGTGGATGTACTCCAACTCTTCGCGAGAGTCCAATTCATCGACGACGTCATCGACGAAATCAAGATACTCGCGCACCAGGTCGCGGGCCGGAACTTCCTTCTGCTTGCCGAAATCCACCAGCTTGCCATCGAGCCCATAGCGCGCGGCGCGCCACTTGTTTTCCATGATCAAGGCTCGGCGATAGAGACGGAATCCCTGATTGGCTGTATAGAGCTTGTACAGCTTGGCTATGGTCGCCTGAATCAGGGCAGCCAGTGCTATCGTCTCGTCGGCGCGCATGGGAATGTCGCATATCCGGAATTCGAGGGTGTTGAAGAACGGGTGAGGGCGAATGTCCCACCAGATCTTCTTGGCGTTGTCGATGCAGTTGGTCTTAATCAGCAGCTTGATGAAGTTTTCGTACTCGCCCCAACTGGGGAAATAATCGGGAATATTAGTGCGGGGAAATTTGTCGAACACCTTGCAGCGGTATGACTTCAGGCCCGTGTTCATGCCCAGCCAGAAGGGCGAATTGGTCGAGAGTGCCAGGATGTGCGGCAGGAAATAGCGGGCGTGATTCATCATGTGGATCGCGGTCTCGCGGTCCTCGATGCCGATGTGGACGTGCAGCCCGAAGATGAGGTTGGCGCGAGCCACCAACTGCATGTCTTCCACAATGTTCTTGTAGCGCTCGTCGGGATGGATTTCCTGCACGCGCCAATCGCCGAAAGGATGGGTGGCCCCGGATGCGAGCCGAAGACCGTTCTCCCGCGACAGGCGCACCATGTCGCGCCGCAGTTTCTTTACTTCCGCCTTGGCTTCCTTGATGTTCTTGCAGACCGAGGTGCCTACCTCGACGACGGACTGGTGCAGTTCGGCTTTGACGCGCTCCTGCAGGAGGAGTTTGCCCTTTTCCAGAATTTCAGCGTGAATGTGTGACTGCAGATCACGTGTGACGGGATCGACTGTCTGATATTCCTCTTCAATTCCGATGGTAAAGGTCGGCGACATCGAAGCACCAATGCTGGGGATTCCAGCGGCTATATTTCCTAGAGCCTTGCGCCCAAATGGGAGGTTCTCGCCGCCAACCCCCGCCAGCGTGGAAGACAGTATAGCAATGTTGGGCAGGCAATCTGCAGTCGATTCGACTCAGTCCCATTCCCGGTTTTCTTGCACTCTCGCTCTTACAATCTTCTTTAACAACGCGTCAGGGAAGCCCTTGTCGGAAGGGAACTGAATGGTTCCTCGCGAAGTCTTATAGCCGGCGAGTTCCTTCTTGAACTTCTCGATCACGCCTGAACCAGTAGGAAACAGGCTGCAATGCTTGGAGAAAGCGGCATACCCGATCAACATTCCGTTGTACTTGAACATCGGGATGTTATAGCTGATCACCTCGGTGGCTTCGGGTGGAACCACGGAGCGAATTACCTTACGAATATGGGTGAGCGTGCTGCGAGCCGGTTCAGGAACTTTGGCGAGATATTCGTCTACTGTTTTCGGAACCTTACCACCTCGCATGCAGTCCTCCTGATTACCCGTACAGCCGATGCGCTAGTCAGAGATTCGTAGATTCATGGCTGCCGGGATGGCAGCTTTTCGTTTCTTGCGAGCGGTTGGCTTTGCTTCTTCTCCGCTGCCATTCAGGAAGTTCGCCCAGCGCAATTCGCTGGCCGGATTCTTCCCCTGCAGCGCCATTTTGACCGCCATCTCGGCTACGGCGTTCACGATCCAGTTGAAGTTGTCCTCGCCCACGGAGCTGCTCTCGGCGTCTGGAGCGGGATTCAGAAAGTCGATGGCGTAGGGAACTCCGCCCTCCACGGCAAACTCGACGGTATTCAGGTCGTATCCGAGAACCCGGCACAAGGTGAGAGCGTCTTTCTCAATGCGATCGCGCAGTTCGACCGAGGATGGCGGCGGATTTCCCTTTACATAGCGCTCGTGATGCGGCGCCTTGGGATCGTATTTCATAATGTGGACCTTCTCCTGCCCGACCACGTAACAGCGGTAGTACTCGTCGAACTCGACGCCGTGCTGCAACGTCATGCATAGATCGCCGGTCTGGTTGTAGTGCTGGAAGAATTCTTCCGGAGAATGCACCTTGTAAACGTGCTTCCAGCCGCCGCCCGAGTAGGGTTTCAAAAAAGCAGGGAACCCGACGTAATCGAAAATCTCCTGCCAGTTCAGCGGGTACATCAGATTTCTCATCGAGCGATCGGTGGTTCCTTCGGGATGCTTTTTATGAGGCAGAATCACCGTGGGCGGAATCGCCACGCCCAGTTTGTGGGCCAGCGCATAATTGAAGAACTTGTCGTCGGCCGTCCACCAGAACGGATTGTTCACCACAATCGCGCCCTGCATGGCAGCCTGCTTCAAATAGGCACGATAGAACTGGATGTCCTGCGAAATGCGATCGATGATGACATCATATTTTTTTGGCTCATCCATGCGGATGCCGCCGATGCTGACGAACTCGGCTGTGACTCCGTCGACATTCATGCTATTGATTTTGTCTACGACCGCGGGAGGGAAGCTGTTTTCCATGCCGAATAAAAAGCCAATCTTCTTCATCGCTCCTCCGTAGAGACCTACGTGTCTACAATCTGCCTAGAAATACTTTTCCGCCATCCTCAACCACAGCGGCCAATCGTGTTTCGAGTTGTCGTTCCACACATCGAGCCAATGGCTGATGGCTTTATTATTCAAAATTGCCGAAAGCTTCACGTTCTGATCCAGACAAATGTCCCAGTCGGCTGAGCCGAGCACGATCTTCATCTGCCGGTACCGGCTGAGGAACCAGTCATCGGTCAAGTTGGGAATGTAGTCGGGAGGGTTATTGAAGTAGCAGTCGTTGTCGTAATAGCCGTCGAGAAATTGGTGAATGTCGAACGCTCCGCTCATGCTGACGCAGTGAGTCACGATGTCGGGATGCTTCAGGGAAAAGTTCACCGCCTGGTATCCGCCAAAGCTGCATCCGGTCACCGCCAATTGCCCGGCGGAATTCTTCCAGCGAACAAAGGGCATGAACTCGTGGAGTATGTAGCGTTCATATTGCAGATGCCGCAACACGCGTTGCCGCGGGTGCGTTCCCTTGTTGTACCAGCTCTCGGTATCTACCGCATCGGGACAGAAGACCTGCAATTCGCCGCGGTCGATTTTGGGCGCGAGCACGCCGATCATGCCGCGATCTTCGTATTCGAAGAACTTGCCCATGGAGGTGGGAAAAACGAGCAGGGGCTTGCCCGCATTACCGAACACCAGGTACTCCATGTCGCGATGAAGTTCATGGCTGTAACCCTTGTGATATTCGCGATGCATGTGGGTTAGGAGATTTGAAACTGCCGGTCGCGAACGCCGGTTCGCGGCGGCACAATGTTAACCGACGCAGGAAGGAAAGCATAGAAGGTCAGAAAGGGAAAACCGCGCCTGAGCTTCGTCGAGCGATCGCGGAAATGCGCTCGGAGCGCGAGGAACCGTACGAGCCCTATCGCTTATATAGAAAGATTGCCAATGCGACTAAAACGGCAGTAATGATCCAAAGGACAATACTTTTGCTGCTGCTCTTGTTTTCGTCGGCCATAGCGGTAAAGTACACCATACCTGCTAAAGAGGTTCAAGTCCCGTTTTAAGTTGCGCCGGGACTGCCGGCTAGGGTCTCGAGGCCGTCTGGGTTGGAGCTGTGCGCTGGTAGCCCGTGAATTTGACGATCTCCCGGATGTGGATCGACTCGACTCCGAAGCGCAGAGTGTCATCGATCCGGGCGTAGGTTGGGAACCAGTTTCCATCCACTATCTGCCGGTACCCCGCGAACGTGGGACGGACCTCCAGCGGTTCATTCTTCTTCTTTTTCTTGGTGGTCGCCTCGGGCACGCTCTTGCCGCAGAGTTTGACCATCTGCACATCGCGATCATCGACCCAGATTTTCCCTTGAAAGTATCTCCTGTTCTTTTCCAACTGCTTCGGCTCGACGTGGAATACGTACGTATCCAGATCGTCGACGTGCTGCTTGCCCGCGTAGGTCAGATTGTATTGAGCGGCCTGATCGGAGGTCAGAATCCATGGCATGAAGGTGCGGATGTCGTCGTAGTCGGCGTCGGAAAGTTGTATGCCGCGTAACGTGGACTGCTCAGCAAAGCTGACCTTGTCGAGACGCTTTCCCTTGTCGTCGTAAGAGACGTTCGTGATCTGGTGAAATTGTCCATCGACTGCCTTGCCTTCGAGCGTCTGCACAAGAACGTCTTGGGTGAAGGTATAGTGCTGGCGGGCCGCTTGCACCTTGTCCTCGTTGGCGATCAACTTCTGCGTGAGTTCCTGCACCGACATGCCTTTCGGTGGGTCGGTGTCGAGGGGATTCTCGCTGTCGCCGCAGTTGGTTTGGCCATAAGCCGAAACTAGAAAGAGCGACAGAAAGAGGACGGCGACCGTGCCCGGGCGGAGCATGTTACTGCGCGAATATCTGAAATTCATCATTCCAGCCGAAACATACACCCTCGCCGAGGCCTTCGTAAACTCCGGCACGGGGAATCCAATGAGCTTCCGCGTGCTGTGCAAACTGTTGCACGCGCGTGTCGGAATGTCGGCTAACTGAAAGAAAGCAAAGGCCTGCAGCTTGGCACGCGGCTTGCATTTTCCAAGTACGGATTCGAAAAAACTTATGAAAATTACTTTGCTCGTATCGGTGATTCTGGCGGGAACCGCTGCCTTTGCCCAGTCGGCTGGCGTGCTTTCTAATGTGCCCCAGGAGTTACGTATGGCTGAGCACCCGATGCATGCTGAGGTGACGGCCATGGCCTCGGAGCACTTCCTCGTTGGTGGTGGCACCTATACGGTGGCGCATGGCGAACGCCCCCTGTGGGAGTTTGGTCCAGTTTCCGATCCGGAGCGGCCGCTTGGGGATGTTGCCCGTGACGTCCGGAAGGAAAGGGAGAGCGCCAGGAAGGCCGA
>QHVR01000452.1 GCA_003223595.1 Acidobacteriota bacterium | reverse complement strand
GGAGCACGCCCTGGCTCTCATTGCGCTGGATCGTCCTTCGAGCCACCTGGCCGAGCAGATTGCCGTCAAGTCTTTCATCCCGGTGGTAGCAATTTCATCCGATCACGCCCTCACGTCCACGAATATTCCATGGATATTCCGGTTACCCGACAATACCCACCTAGATAAGGCGCTGGCCTGCGTATTGGCCGCGATCGAAGAGGCGGGGCCCAACCGATCAGCAATCCGTGCGAGCCTCGCTTCGGGCAAGCCTATGGCAGGCACAACTTTTAGTCCCACCGGAGAAGCCCGGCAGTAAGCCGTGAATCCAGCTTCAGAAGCCAGCCTTTGCACTGCCCTGAATCCCCCAAAACAATCCTTCCGCAATCCCACAGAGCGAAGCAAAATTCGTACAATCAATGACGTCGTTTCTAATTCTCTGATCTAAGAGGAACCCGGTTCCAGTGAACACAAGCCAAGCTCAGCGAGTGCGAGTGCTCGACTCCCATACCGGCGGCGAACCCACTCGCCTGGTAGTGAGCGGCGGACCTGACCTCGGCAAAGGAAGCCTGGCCGAGAGGCTTCGTCGTTTTTGCGCCGAGCACGATCGCTTCCGCTCCGTCGTCGTCAACGAGCCGCGCGGCTCTGATGTTATTGTAGGTGCGTTGTTGTGCGAACCAGTCGATCCAGATTGTGCTGCGGGTGTGATCTTTTTTAATAACGTGGGTTATTTGGGGATGTGCGGGCACGGAACCATCGGCCTGATCGCAACGCTGCATTTCATGGGTCGGATCGGGCCTGGAACTCACCGGATCGAAACTCCCGTAGGAACCGTGACCGCAGTCCTGCACGAGGACGGACAGGTGACCGTCAACAACGTTGCGAGCTATCGTTTCGCCGCCAATGTGCCCGTCACTGTCCCGGGATATGGAAGTGTGCATGGAGACGTAGCTTGGGGAGGGAACTGGTTCTTCCTGGTGCGCGAGCACTCCACGACTCTATGCCTTGATGGCATCGAGGAACTGACGAACTTCACCTGGGCGATCCGGCGCGCACTCCGAGATCAAGGCATTACGGGAGAGAACGGGCATGAGATCGATCACATCGAACTCTATGCCCCGTCTGACTTAGCGGGAATCGACAGCAAGAATTTCGTTCTATGCCCGGGGAAAGCTTATGATCGATCTCCCTGTGGAACCGGCACCAGCGCCAAGCTCGCCTGCCTCTATGCGGATGGCAAGATTCGCGAAGGCCAGGTGTGGAAGCAGGAAAGCATCGTCGGTACCGTGTTTGAAGGTACTATTTCAGTGCGTGATGGCAAGATATATCCCAGCATTAAAGGTTCGGCTTTCGTAAACTCAGAAGCCGAACTGGTTCTTGACCAACGAGATCCGTTTTGCTGGGGTATCCGATCGTGAATCTGGGGATCAGTAGCATTCAGAGGTTAAGCGCTTAAGGGGAAAGACCGGATTGGCAAACTTGCGCGAACTTGCCCAGCAATTCGAGGCGCGCTTTGGGAATGCGCCCAGAATTTTCCGCGCGCCCGGCCGCGTGAACCTGATCGGCGAGCATACCGATTACAACGAAGGTTTCGTCATGCCCGCCGCGGTTGAGTTTTCTAGCCTGGTCGCGATTTCTCCCCGCACGGACCGCAAGCTGGTCATTGAATCCAACCAGTTTCCCGGAGATCTCGAATTCAATGTCGATCATCTCCCCGCCCAGCGCACCAGTACCTGGCGCGACTATGTGCTGGGCGTCGCCCTCGTCCTGCGCCAGCATGGAAGTGATTTGCAAGGAGCGAATCTGCTGGTGCATGGAAATGTTCCCATCGGCTCCGGGCTGAGTTCCTCTGCTTCCATCGAAGTGGCTTCCGCTCTCGCCTTCATCAGTCTCGACAGTAAACATTTTTCGCTTCCAGAAATCGCCAAATTCTGCCGCCAGGCAGAAAACGAATACGTCGGCGCCCGGGTCGGGATCATGGATCAGTTTGTATCCTGCATGGGAAAGGCAGGACACGCTCTCCTTCTGGATTGTCGCTCGCTGGAATTTCAGTTTGCTCATATTCCCCCCGGCATCGAACTCGTGGTCTGCAACACCATGGTCAAACACGATCTCGCCACCGGTGCCTACAACCAGAGGCGCGCGGAATGCGAGGAAGGCGTGCGTTATTTCGCCAAAGCGGACCCGGCCATCCGCGCTCTTCGGGATGTCTCCTCTGAAATGCTGGAGCGAATTGGCGGCGAGCTTCCTCCCGCGATTCGTAATCCGGGAGAATCAGCGCACTCTCGATGCCGCCCGCGCTCTGGCGGAAGGTGATCTTGCGCGCATGGGGAAGTTAATGCGGGAGTCGCATGAGAGCTTGCGCGACCTCTACGAAGTAAGCTGCCGGGAACTCGATGCCATGGTGGGTGCCGCTCAAGGACTACCGGGCTTCATCGGCGGACGCATGACCGGCGGCGGCTTTGGCGGTTGCACCGTCAATCTGGTGCGGGAAGAGAATGCCACGGCCTTTGCTGCTCAAATTGCCCAACGCTATAGCGCGGCCACCGGGATCACCCCGCAAATTTATCCCTGCCATGCCGCTAACGGAGCCCAAGAACTCAGCCTGAGTTAGCTTGCGCTTCCGTGTTCGGAGCCCAGCCTTGCAATTTCACCAGCCAATCTGCGGGTTCGGGCAGAATCGCAAACTTCGGTATTTGGCCCCGCACCATCGCCACTTCATCGCAACAATGAAAACGCGGGCAGGCATGGCAATCCTTATAAATCTTATCCGGTAGATCCTCGCGCTGTGCGACCGAGAATCCCTGTCCCGCGAAAAAATCCGGCTTGCGCGTAAACAGGCAGATGCAGTCCACCCGGTGCCGCTTGGCTTCTGCCATCAGCGCTTTCACCAGCCGTCCACCGCCGCCTTTTCCTTGAGCCCATGGAGCGACCGTAATGGAGCGGATCTCCGCCAGATGCGTGCCGTAAAGATGCAGAGCGCCGCAGCCCATTATTTTTCCATCGTCTTCAAGGACTACGAAATCTCTCACGTTTTCGCAGATCTCCGGCAGAGTGCGCGGCAGCAGCGTGCCATCGCTCGAGTATGCAGCGATAAGTTCGTGAATGTGCTTGGCGTCAGGAAGGATTGCTTTACGCGTGCGCATGGACCTCCTCGCGAAGCGACTCGATATTCTTTCTTGCCATTGCCATTGCCTGTTTTACCTGGCCCGGAGCCGTTCCTCCTTTTACGTCATGCATCGCGAGCACCGAGAGAAGGGACAGCGCTTCATAAAAGTCCTCACCGAACGCTGGACTGAGCGACCGCAGCTCTGGCAGCGGCAGATCACGCAGTTCGCAACCGCGCTCCAGGCAGAGCTGCACCGCCTTACCCACACGCTCATGCGCGAGACGCGACGGGACCCCGCGTTTCACAAGATATGTGGCCGCCGCCCACGCGTTCATGAATCCTGAATCTGCGGCTGACTGCATCCGCTCGTAATTGAATTCCACCAACTTCATCCACCCTGTAACCAGCGGCAGCATCTGCAGAACTGTATCCGTGCTGCCAAACAGCGGTTCCTGCGTTTCCTGCAGATCCTTGTTGTAGGCGAGAGGCAAGCCCTTGATCGAGACCATCAGTGCGGTCACATGCCCCAGAACTCGCCCGCTCTTTCCACGCACCAGTTCCAGCAGGTCCGGATTTTTCTTCTGTGGCATCGCACTGCTGCCCGTCGAATAGGCTTCCGGCAAGCTGATGAATCCGTATTCCTGGGTGGAAAAGAGGATCATCTCCTCAGCCCATCGGCTCAAATGCAACGCCAGTTGCGATAGTGCGCTCACGAACTCAACCACAAAATCCCGATCGCTCGTTGCATCGATGCTGTTGCTTGTCGGAGCATTGAATCCCAGCTGACTCGCCATCAGCGTTCGGTCCAGCCGTAACGTTGCCCCGGCCACGGCGCCCGATCCGAGAGGACACACGTTCAACCGCTTGCGGCAATCCATGAGCCGGTCAGCATCGCGCAGAAACATCTCCACGTACGCCAGCAGCCAGTGCGCCAGCAGGACCGGTTCCGCCCGCTGCAGGTGCGTGTAAGCCGGCAGTGCCGTGTTCCCAGCCTTCTCAGCCCGATCCACAAACACTGCGCAGAGTTCTGCCAGTTGGTTCCGCAACTCATCAATCGCGGCCCTGACGTACAGCCGCAAATCAGTCGCGATTTGTTCGTTACGGCTGCGGCCGCTGTGCAGCTTGTACCCCGTATCGCCGATCAGGGCCGCCAGTTGCTTTTCGACGAAATGGTGTACGTCTTCCGCTTCCTCATCCTGCAGAAATTCCGGAGAAGCCGAAGCGCGTTGCAGAATTTGCTGCAATCCCTGCACGATGCTGATCAGTTCGTCGGCAGAAATAATCTCGGCATCTTTCAGAGCGTGCGCATGCGCCTCACTGGCGGCAATTTCGTAGCGCAGCAGGCGGCAATCGAAATCAAACGATCGCTGCCAGCGCTCAAAATCAGGATCCAGCGGCTGCCGGAATCTGCCCGACCACATTTTCATCGTGCGACCTCGACGCGGGTGCGTGCCCGCGACCGCGAAGGCAGCCCTAGGATCCGGATGAATCCGGCCGCATCCTTCTGGTCGTAGCTGTCGTCCATCGTGAACGATGAGAGATCGGTGCGGTACAGCGAGTACTCCGATTCGCGGCTCACAATGGAAACGTTTCCCTTGTACAGCGAAAGCGTGATGCTGCCCGTCATGTTTTTCTGAGTTTCATTCACAAACGCATCCAGCGCCTCGCGCAAAGGCGTGAACCACAGCCCGAAGTACACCAGTTCCGCGTATTTCAGGCCAATGTGCTGCTTGTAGTGGGCGACATCGCGCTCCAGGCAAAGTGCTTCCAGTTCGCGGTGTGCCGTGATCAGCAGAGTGCCGCCGGGAGTCTCGTAACATCCTCGGGACTTCATTCCCACAAACCGGTTCTCCACCAGATCGATACGCCCCACCGCGTTGCGCGCACCGATTTCGTTCAGCAATTCCACCAGTGATACGGGATCCATTTCCATCCCATTCACCGAGATGGGCACGCCCTCAACAAATCCGATCTGCACCTGCTCTTCCTGATCCGGAGCGTCTTTCGGCGAGCGCGTAATCTGCCACGTCGTCGCCAGCGGCGCGTTGGCTGCGTCCTCCAGTTCTCCGCCTTCATGGCTGATGTGCCACAGATTCCGGTCGCGGCTGTGAATCTTCTCGCGACTCGCCGCCACCGGAATGCCATGCTGCTCGGCGTAATCGAGGCAATCTTCACGCGACTTCAGCGTCCATTCGCGCCAGGGGGCAATGATCTTCAACTCCGGAGCCAGCGCCTGATACGTCAATTCGAACCGCACCTGATCGTTTCCCTTGCCCGTGCAACCATGAGCGACAGCCGTTGCACCCTCGCGCAGCGCTACTTCCACCTGGTGTTTCGCAATGACCGGACGAGCCAGCGAAGTGCCCAGCAAATACTTGTGTTCATAAACCGCGCCTGCCTTCAGGGCAGGGAACACATAGCCCGTCAGGAACTCTTCCCGCAGATCTTCGACGATCACTTTGCTGGCGCCTGTTGCATAAGCCTTCTCCACAACGGCTTCGATGTCATCGCCCTGGCCCACATCGCCCACCATCGCGATCACTTCATAAGAATAGTGTTCCTTCAACCAGGGAATAATGATCGAAGTGTCCAGTCCACCGGAATACGCAAGAACGACTTTTTCAGGCATGAGCGCTCCTTGCGGGCAGGCGAACCGCGCCACCCAACAACAAATAAAGAATGGATTTTTGAACGTGCAGACGATTTTCCGCCTGATCGAAGATCGCGGAGTTCTCTGAATCCATGACCTCGTCTGTGACTTCTTCGCCGCGATGCGCCGGCAGGCAGTGCATGAACAGCGCATGTGGCGCTGCTCCGGCTATGAGTTTCTTGTTCACCTGGTAACGCTGAAAAATATCAGCCCGTTGTTTCGCCTCGTGCTCCTGTCCCATGCTGGCCCACGCGTCGGTATAGATCGCATCAGCCCCCGCGACCGCAGCCCCAGGATCCGTCAGAAATTCAAGTC
>QHVR01000451.1 GCA_003223595.1 Acidobacteriota bacterium | reverse complement strand
GGAAGGCCGGACGGCCTTTGGCCTCTTCACACGCCCGTCAGCGGCCAGTTACTCCGGCCACCGATCATTCATACAGCTCACTGGTACGGAATCATGCGCAAGACCTTGGCCAGATCTCCGTCACTTACCAAGGCGGACTTTCCCAGCTTGCGTTTGGTTTTTTTATCTTTGGACGTTAGGATGTGGCGGAGTTTTGCGTGTCCCCGCTTCACCTTCCCCGACGCCGTCTTCTTAAAGCGCTTGGCAGCGCCTTTGTGCGTTTTCAATTTGGGCATAAGAACCTCAAAAAAAGCTTCTAGCTTCTAGCTCTTAGCTGCTAGCTAAGACAAACATTCGCACAGGCATTTTCCTTAGTGGCTTAATGCCAGGTAATGCAGCAACTCTTGCGATGAGCTTGTAATCCGTCCCAGCTCCGCTTATGACGCGGGCTTGGCGACTTGGGCTACCGGAGGAGGAGCTGCCTGGCTGGGCGCGCTTCGTGCGGCCGCGGCTTTCTGCTTCTCCTTTTCGCGTTCCTTGTCCGACTTCTTGGGCGCCAGGATCGCGTGCAGCGTGTTGCCCTCTTGTCGAGGACGGAACTCCACGATGGCTTCCGGTTCCACGTCCTTGATGAGCCGTTCCAGGATCTGGCGTCCCAGGCTGGTGCGGGTCATTTCGCGGCCGCGGAAAAAGATCGTCGCTTTTACTTTGTCGCCCTCATCCAGGAAGCGCAGAACGTGATTCTTTTTGGTCTCGTAATCGTGGTCGTCCACGTTGATGCGGAACTTGACCTCTTTTACGGTGATCGTCTTCTGATGCTTCTTGGCTTCGCGGTCTTTCTTTTCCTGCTGGTAAAGAAACTTCCCGTAGTCCATGATGCGGCACACGGGAGGCTGCGCGGTGGGCGAAATCTCAACCAGGTCTAAGTTCTTTTCGCGGGCTTTCCGGATCGCTTCGTAGGGAGGCATAATCCCGAGTTGCTGCCCCTCATCATCAATCACGCGTACTTCGCGTGCTCGAATACGATCGTTCATGCGGATAAAACGTTTATCGATACAGTCCTCCGATGCGCTAAGCGACTGAGAATAAAGAATTATAGCACGCGGGTGGAGCGCGTCTTCAAGAGTGAATGTGGGCGCGCGAGCGCAACTCCATCCCAATCTCGTGTGACTTCCTTATAATAGCGGATTCCCATGCCAACCTTCGCACCGGTAGACGAACAGCTGACGTATCTGAAAAAGGGCGCGGCGGAGATTATCCGCGAGGCCGATTTGCGGGCAAAGCTGGAGAAGTCGCGCGCCACGGGCAAACCGCTGCGGGTGAAGCTGGGAATGGACCCGACCGCGCCCGACCTGCATCTGGGGCACACGGTCGTGCTGCGCAAGTTGAAGCACTTTCAGGATCTGGGGCACACGGCGATTTTTCTGATCGGCGACTTCACCGGGATGATTGGCGACCCTACGGGACGGTCGGTGACGCGGCCTCCGCTCAGCCGCGAGCAGATCGAGCAGAATGCGGAGACGTATAAAGAGCAGGTCTTCAAGATTCTCGATCCGAAAAAGACGGTGATCGATTTCAATCGCCGCTGGATGGGGGCTCTGACGGCCGACGATTTCGTGCGACTGATGGCGAAGTACACCGTTTCGCAGTTGCTGGAGCGTGAGGATTTTCATAAGCGCTTTCACGAGGAGAAGCCGATCTCCGTGCACGAGCTGCTGTATCCACTGGTGCAGGGATACGATTCGGTCGCGCTGGAGGCCGATGTTGAGCTGGGCGGAACCGATCAGAAGTTTAACTTGCTGGTGGGCCGGGAATTGCAGCGCGCTTACGGGCAAGCGTCGCAGGTGGTGCTCACTACGCCGATTCTCGAGGGACTCGACGGCGTGCAGAAGATGTCGAAGTCGCTGGGAAATGCGATCGGGATTCATGAGCCTCCGCTGGAGACGTACGGGAAGATCATGAGCATCTCCGACGAGATGATGTGGCGCTACTACGAACTGCTCACGGATGTGCAGGTGCCCGATATTGAGAAGATGAGGCGCGAGGCGCATCCCATGCAGGCGAAGAAGGACCTGGCCCGCAGGATTGTGGCGGATTTTCATTCGGCCGAGGCGGCGGCGCAGGCGGGGGAGGATTGGGCGAAGCAGTTTCAGAAAGACGAAGTGCCGGAAGAGGTGGAGGAGATTGCGGTTCCGGCGGGGGAAGTCGGCGGATCGATCGATGAGCAGGGGCGCAATCTCATCCGCCTTGATCGGCTGCTAGTGAAATGCAGGCTTGCGGAATCCGCAACGGATGGTGCCCGCAAGATAAAGCAAGGTTCTGTGCGCATCGAAAATGAGGTTGTGAAGGATCCCCGCGTCGTTCTCACGAGCCCTCCACCTGTACGGCTGACGTTGAGGGTGGGCAAGCAGTTGCGTGTTGCGGTAATCCACGGATGATGCCGAAACCGTGTAGGCACAGCCGACGGCGGCTGTCCCTACATGGCTCTTTTCCCTACATCGCTTTTTAGTGCAGCAATCCGAAGACTGCGACTCCGCTCGGGGTGCCTACGAAGACTCTGCCATTGGCAATCATGGGAGTGATGAATTTATTGCCCGCGCCGAACTGATCGCGGCCGCCGCTGGCCTGATTGCTGTTGTACAGTTCTTTCAGAGTGACAGCGTCATAAGCGTGCAGAATTGCGGGATTCGTGTTCTCGACCGCCCAGACAATCGCGTTGCTGGTCCCATTCGCCGAGATGCTTGGATTTGCGCCGGGATACGCGAAAGAATTGGATGTCTTGGCTGCGGCCGCGAGGTGACCGCCGCTCGTGGTGAATGCCTGAAGTGGCCCTCCAACTGACCCCAGGTACACACTGCCATTGAAGAATGCCGGGGCGGAAAACACTGCGTCGGAGAAAGCTCCCGTAATCTCTTGATAAATGCTGTTGCGAGTGAGATCGAACTTGCCCATGGAATCCCGGTCCACCACGTACAGGTTCGCGTCTTTGCCCGCGCCCACTGCGAGGTGTTTGGTGCTTCCCGAAGAATCCTTCACATCCGGAAGCACCATTGCGCTGCCGGAACCGAGATCGCCGTCTGCGCCGTTCTCCGCAGCCTGGTTATACATTTCGAAGTAGTCGGCAACCGCTAGTTGGTTACCCGCGGTTGAGATTTTCAGAAATGCGTTGCCATAATCGCCCTTCGAGGGAAAACCACTCGCATCCATGGTCGCGTCGAATGTTCCATTGCCATCGAGAAGATAAATATTTCCGGAATCATCAGCTGCCAGCGCGCCTCCTGACATCCAGATCGCGCCCTCATGGCCATTGGGTGTGACATTGAGAACACTGCTTTGGGCGAGCGTGGAAGCAGAGTAGGTGATGATCCAACCGGTGTAGGGCCGGATGTCACAGTGGGAAGCCCAACTGGTGTAGATGGTTCCATTCAGCAGAAGCAGCGCAACGCGCTCCTCATACTGAGCGGGGTCGAATATGACATTTGTCCCATCACTGTTGTCGCCGGTTCCCGGATATTTCGCCTGAATGTCTACGGGACCGTTGAAAAGCTCGACACCGGTGGCGAGATCGAGCGCATGGAGCCGCTGATGGTAAGTGGCGCCGCTCTTGGACATGGCGACGACATAGATGGCGCCACTCGTGCCAGCTTTGGGATCGATTACGGGAGTTGCCGTGATTCCGATCTCCGGTTCCACCTGGTTGCAGCTACGCGGGTCCGAAGGGGTTTCTCCGGATTTCAGCATGGTGGCGGTCCAGAGCGTTACTCCCGTGTCG
>QHVR01000450.1 GCA_003223595.1 Acidobacteriota bacterium | reverse complement strand
GTTGGCCGCGTCCGCGGTGAACAGGAAATTGTTCGTGGCCACGGTCGAACTGAGCAGCATGGGACGCTCGTTCCAAAGGTTCACGGAAAATTCCGACAGGTATCGCATCCCATCGTAGAACAGGCCTTGTTCTCCCATGCCGGACGTTTGCACGTCCCCCAGGCGGTCGAACACGTAGAAAATCCTGCCGTACTTAAGAACCCGGGCCCGATCATCGGCCCGGGCGGCCGTGGTCGCTATGTAGTACTGGGCGTTTGCGATCCCACTTCCATCCAATTCAACACTCCCTCTTCGACCGTCATCGAGGCCGATTTGCGGTGAATCAGCGTTTGATAAATGTTGAGGTAGTCTTTGGCCATCCTGTCGGCCGAGAAATTCAGCTCGAAGTGTTCGCGACAGGCCCGACGGTCGATTTCGCCGACCCTATCCAGCGCGGCCACGGCTTCTTCCACGTCATGCACAATGAAGCCTGTCACACCATGCAGCAGGATCTCGGGAACCGAGCCGCACGGATACGCAATCACCGGAGTGCCGCATGCCATCGCCTCGATCATCACCAGTCCGAAAGGTTCGGGCCAATTGACCGGGAACAGCATCGCAATCGCATTCCCCAGAAATTCGGCCTTCTCGGATTTCCCAATTTCTCCCACGAATTCGATCAGCGGATGGTTCAAAAACGGTTTGATCTTTTCCTGGAAATAATCCCGATCCGCGCGATCGACCTTGGCAGCGATCTTCAGCTTCTTGCCGGCGCGGATCGCAATCTCGATGGCATGATCGAGACCTTTCTCAGGCGAGACCCGGCCTAGGAACGCCACATAATCTCCAGGTTTTTCCTGCAGCGGGAGTTCGTGAATGACCATTCCGTGGTGCACCGTACGTACCCAATTGACCCAGGGAAGAGGCTTCCGCTGCGCGTCCGAGATTGAAACCAGCGGCACCTCTCTGAATTCCTTATACAAGGGAGCCAGATCCGGGATGTCAAGTCTCCCGTGCAAGGTTGTGATATGGGGCACCTTGTCACGCCGGGTGTAAGGAAAATGCAGATAGTCGGTATGAAAATGAATGATATCGAAATCTTCAGCCCGGCTGAAAACGTCCTCGATCATCAACACATGGTGCGCCAGCGGATCCACACAATCCGGATCCAGCCGCAGCGCCCGCTTGCAGCATTTCACCAATTCCGCGTTCGTTACCGAATCGCCGCTGGCAAACAAAGTGACATCATGGCCCAGGCAAACCAGTTGTTCGGTCAGCCATGACACCACCCGCTCGGTTCCACCGTAGTATCGCGGCGGAACACTCTCATGAAGGGGCGCAACCTGGGCAATCCGCATCCACTCGACTCCTTTACCAAAGGAAATACCACGCTGGGTCGGGGCGTGCGCACGGTTCTTTTTGTCGTGACTGTTCAGCAGAGTTCGACCTCTTCTCTGCGCCACGACGAACACAGTTCTCAGATGACTTTTGCCCTAAGGTGGTTGGCGTAAGGACTCTCCTGACTTTCCCCATCTCACGTTTGCGCAACCTTCGGCGCTGGCTTCGCACCGAAGCGTGGCCCAATGCACAGGAAATACATTCAATGAGACACCGTCAGTCCAGCCAACCTGCGTCTCGCCACGAACCTGCCGGTGCGGACTGGCCTGCGCTGCTGTTCGATCTGGATGGCACTCTGATCGACAGCAATTACCAGCATGTGGCTGCCTGGTCCGAAGCGCTGCGTTCGGCTCAAATCGTGATCCCCGAGTGGAAAATCCATCGCCGCATTGGCATGAGTGGAAAATCCTTTCTGAAAGAGTTACTGCGGGAATTGCCCAAGCGAAAAACCAACCCTGACCTCGATCGGCTCGAGAGCAGGCATGATTCCATTTTCCGGCGTTCCATTCCCCGCCTCTGCTCCCTTCCCGGGGCGAATCAGTTGCTCAATCATCTCGCCCGCCATCATGTTCCTATGGCAATTGCAACCACCGGAGGGCAAGCGCAGACCAGCCTCTTGCTCAAGCACCTCGACTTGCCGCGCACCATCGAACTTGTCACCGGCGATGATGTGAAAAAAGCCAAGCCTTCCCCCGACATCTTTGTAGCCGCTGCCGAACGCCTGCACGTTGGCATCGATGACTGCATTGTTGTGGGTGACAGTGTCTGGGACATGCTTGCAGCGGGCCGCAAAAGCGCACTCGGAGTCGCATTGCAGTCGGGAGGCTACGGAGTGGAAGATCTGGAGCGGGCCGGCGCCTTTCGAGTTTACTCGGATCCAGCCGACATGCTGATGCATTTAGAACAGCTGGGTTTGCCGGGTACTTGATCCACCCACATATGGAAATATCTTGCACATCGTTGAAAAGCAAGGGGTGTCAGGGATTGCATCGTGGAGCTTACGGGAGTTCCCGTATTGTTCGTAGGTTCGTCGACTTTCTAAAGTTAAAGTGTCAGCCCTGAGCTGAAACGTTTTTTTTAACAAGATCGGCTTTCCTCCGCTCGAGCCGCTAGATAGTCCTCACATGCCGAGGTCTGGAGGAATATGAGTGTGTCTGCTGCCCGCCCCCAAGTGGCCCGACGTGTCTTCACTGTTTTTATCGCAGCCTGTAGCGGATCTCTAATTCTGTTCTCGCTCGCTTGCGGAAGCGGCACATCCAAATCTCCGGCCAGCACTACCGCTCCAACCACGCCCACGAGTCCCGCACCAAGCCAGCCGAATTATCCCTCTACTCCGCCCGTGGCGATTACGTGGTCGCCGCAAACGAGCCCGCTGCCGGCGCCTGAGGCACAGGTCCCGCCACCCCCGGGGTCGAACGATTTTCCGCTGACCATTTCTAATCCCACGGATGGTGGAACCGTCACCTCGCCCATCAACGTTGTGGCCTCAGCCAATCCCAAGAACCCCATCTTTTTCATGCGAGTTTATGTCGACCAACTCGCCATCTATTACACCTTTGACAGTTCCATCAACACGCAGATCTTTACTTCGCCCGGCACTCACAAGCTCGAAGTCATGGCCGAGGACAAGCAGGGGTACGTCTCGGCCACCATCCTCAACATCACAGTTGCTTCACAGACCGCTCAGACCACGATCAGCGGGATACAAACCATGCCCGGTTGGCAATCCTGTTCGGCGCTCTTTCCCACAGGATCGGGTCGCGATGGCCAGATTTGCGCCGCAGGCCTGGGCACCGCGGTCTCGACCATAACCGAAAATCAGTCCACTCCCTCCATGGATGGTAAGGCCGCAAAGTTCACCATGGGCGGTCCCACAGCGTATTCCAACATGCTGTACTTCAATCCCGTAGCCGGCGGCGATAACGTCAGCCACTTCATCTACGACCTCTATTTCTACATTGACAACCCACACGCCTAGCAAGCGCTGGAGTGCGATATCAATCAGACATGCGGCGGGAAACGCTGGGTCTGGGGGTCGGAGTGCAGCTTCAATGACTCCGGGAAGTGGGACATCTGGGATGACGTCAACGGCTGGAAACCGACCATTTATGACTGCAAGCCCTTCCCTGCAAACACATGGATTCATCTGGTGTGGAATGTCGAGCGCGTCGGCGACCAGGTGCACTACATCATTCAACGTTAACACCTACTACCCGAATCAGCCCGATTGGACGCTGGAGGAGATCGACGTCGCTTTTCAGATGGATGGTAACTACAAGCAGGAGCCCTATAACGTCTGGCTGGATCAAGTGAATTTAACGGCTTATTAGAACAAAAAGCGGAACTGAACTGGGACCTCAAAATTTGAAAGAGGCCGCATTATCCGCTCGGAATGCGGTCGTTGGAAAGGGAAGGCACGTTGAAGGACGAGATGCGAGGAATGGTACGGCAAGATCAAGCTCAAAAACGCATCCTGCTGATGGGAACCGTAGTGCTGGCGCTCTTTCTCGCCATCATGGGCGGATGTTCTGGTCTGCCCAAAAACGTAGCCAACTGCCCCATGACGCCGACGCCTCCCTCGGACCTGACCATCGTTCCTGCGGCCTCCGAGCCTCCTCCCGCGGCGCTTTGCGGCTTTCCGCTGGAAATCAGCTCTCCCGGAAATGGCGCGAGCGTGCAGGCGCCGGTCCCAGTAGTCGCGGTTGCGACTCCCCCCGATCCTGTGTACACCGTTCGCGTCTACGTAGATAACTTTGCGGTCCTCTACACTCCGAGCACCATCGTCAACCAGTTGCTCTGGATGCCGAACGGGGCGCATACCATCGAGGTTGTCGCCGAGGATACCGCGGGTTACATCGCAACCACTTCCATGCAGGTGAATGTCGTGGGCCAGTTGCCCGGCGCACTCAATCTCCAGGATTCGCCGCAATGGGTCTCATGCTCAGCTGTCATCGTCCACACAACCTGTGCGGCCGGATTGGGCGTGGCAGTTTCGACCCTCACGCTTCATCAGCAAACCCCGTCGCTGGATGGTTCGGCCGCTAAATTCACTTTGGCCGGCAAGCACGCGTATTCCAACGAACTCTACTGGACTCCGATCGGCGGCGGATCTTACCCGCAACATTTCAACTACGATTTGTGGTTCTATATCGACCACGGCGATCGCCCCCAATCCTTGGAGTTCGACGTCAACCAGGCCTTTGGAGGAAGCCGCTGGACTTGGGGTACGCAGTGCGATTTCAACGACAGCCACCGCTGGAATATCTGGGACCCCCTGGGCGGAGTGTGGAAACCGATACCCATTCCATGCAATCACTTTCCTTCGAACACGTGGATCCATATGGTTTGGACTTTG
>QHVR01000449.1 GCA_003223595.1 Acidobacteriota bacterium | reverse complement strand
TGTACGCCTCCCACGAGAACAGCGCAAAATCGCCGTCATCGCCTTGGCTGTACCCACCCCAGTTACAGCAGCGATCTTTGTCTCCAATCCGCCAAAGTTCAGCCGGCTTAGTTACCGGCAGCGACTTCAACATCACCTGGTGAACCAGCGTAAAAATTGCAGTGGTCGCGCCGATCCCTAATGCCAGTGTGATCAGTCCGGTTACGGTAAAGCTAGGCGCCTTTCTCAACTGCCGTAGAGCGTCACGCAAATCAGTAAGCATTCGTCCCTCGCATGGAGTTTTGACGTGGCTAAGGCAAATCGGTTATTGGGAAGCTTAATTGTTAAATCGTTACAGAGTCAGATGGGCGGTCCTTGACGGTATACAAAGATATCTATATAAAGACATCTAAGTATGGCCAAGACTGATGCCCTGCAAGGTTCCCTAGATCTGCTCGTGCTCAAGATATTGTCGCGGCGTCCCCGGCTTCATGGATACGGCATCATGGCTGCCATCGCCAATACATCCGGCGAAGTCTTGCGCGCTGAGGAGGGCTCGCTCTACCCCGCGCTTTATCGGATGGAGGAAGCGGGCTGGATTCGCGCCGAGTGGATCAAGAAAGACTCCGGTCGCCGCGCCCGCATCTATGAACTGACCACTGCAGGCAAAAAGCAACTGGGTGCGGAAGAGTCTCGCTGGCAGTCCGTCAGCCTGGCAATCAATCGGGTTCTCCGGGAGGCATGACATGTCTTTGTGGTCGCGCATCTCGAATGCCGTGTTCGGCGAGCGCTTGAATCGCGAGATCGACGAAGAGTTGCAGTCACACATTGAAGAAGCCATTGCTTCAGGACGGGATCCGGAGGAAGCGTATCGTGCATTCGGCTGCGCGCTGCGTACCCGCGAAGCGAGCCACAGCATTCGTGTCGTCGGATGGCTTGAGTCGCTCCTCTCCGATATAAGTTTCGGCTGGCGGCAGCTCTGCCGCAACAAGGTCACGTCCGCGTCCGCCGTGCTTTCCCTCGCGCTCGGCATCGGCTCCTGTGTCGCCGCTTTCCGTCTGATCGACGCCCTGCTCTGGCGCCCGCTGCCCATCTCCGGTTCCAGCAGGCTCTATTTCCTCTCCCGCAAGTTGACTGGCCTCGAGGGCAAGCCTATCGACGATGGCTACTGGGCCACGCCGGACTTCAACCTCATGCGCAATGCCGCGAAGGACCAGGCTGACCTCATCGCCATCAGCGACGCCGACCGCACCGACATCACCTGGTCCACAGACGACGACATGGAGAAGGCCCACGTCGTTTATGCCTCCGGCAACATGTTCTCGCTCTTCGGCCTTGAGCCCGCGCTCGGCCGCCTGCTCGCCCCCGCCGATGAGCGCGCTCCTTATGCAGTCCTCTCCTGGGATTACTGGAATCAGCGCTTCGGCCGCGATCGCCGCGTCCTCGGCCGCTCGTTCCACATCGGCGAGCAGACCTTCGAAATCATCGGTGTCGGACCTCGCGATTTCACTGGCACGGAAAAGGGAACTGTCACCGACATCTTTCTGCCTCTTAGCATGAACCGACTCGCGACCCGGGACAGCGTCACCTGGCACCACGCCTTCCTGATGTTGAAGCCCGGCATCAACCCGGCCACCGCCCTCGAGCCGCTGCGCCAGCACCTCTCCTCTCTCAGCCGGGCCTTCGAACTCGAGTGCTCCACCTGCCTCCGCGGCATGACCCCGGCGACCATCGAGCGCTATCTCAATAAGACCCTCGTGTTCAATCCGGCTGGCGCCGGCATCTCCGAGCTCCAGAACGACTATCGCCGGTCACTCGGTATCCTCGGTCTGTTGGCCGCTCTCGTTCTGCTCATCGCCTGCGTCAATGTGTCCAACATGATGACCGCCCGGGCTGCTGCGCGCGCCCAGGAGATGGCTCTCCGAGTCTCGATTGGCGCCGGCCGTCGTCGTCTCGTCCAGCTCATCCTCTGCGAGAGCGCACTGCTCGCGTTCTTTGCCTCCGTCCTTGGCGCATTCTTCGCGACGTGGTCGGCGCCTTTTGTGCTCAGCCTCATCAACCCACCCGACAACCCTGCGCGCCTCGCCCTGTCCGCCGACTGGCGCGTCCTTCTCTTTGCCTTGGGGCTCATTCTCCTCGTCGTTCTGCTGCTTGGTTTGCTTCCTGCTTTGCGTGCCTCTGCCGTCAGGCCCGTGGCCGCGCTCAAAGGGGGAGAAGATCCGCATTCGCCACGCCGTCTCATGCGTGTGGCCATCGCTCTTCAGGTCGCTTTCTGCTGCCTGGTCCTTTTTCTGTCTTCGCTCTTCGTCGCATCGTTCCAGCGCCTGCAGAACCGCCCTCTCGGGTTCTCTACCGACCGTCTGCTCCTGCTCGAAACGGTTGCCGGGAAAGGCCAGCTCCCCATCGTCTGGAATCAAACTGCCGAGGCGCTCCGTGCCGTCCCCGGCATCGACTCGGTTGCCATCTCGCGCTGGCCGCTTCTTGGGCGCATCCGCATCAACAGCGAAATCTCCGTTAACGGTGCGCCGCCCAGTCCGACCCCCGCCTGGGTCCTGCCCGTTTCCCCGGGCTGGCTCTCGACCATGAAGATCTCCATTGTTTCCGGCCGCGACTTTCGCCCGGAAGACACCTCGCCGGGAGCCGCCATCGTCAACGAGACCTTCATCAAGACCTTCTTCCCCGGGCAGGACCCTATCGGCCACACCTTTGAACTTGGCGCCGATGAACCTATCAACACGATTGTCGGCGTCACCCCCGACGTCCCGTACAGCGATCTGCGCGAGCCGAACCGTCCCGTCTTCTACGTACCCATCGTCGAAATCCACGGCAAATCCGCCCCGAGTGTCGTCGACTTTGCCACCTTCATCATTCACACCGACGCCCAGAACCCGCTCGCCCTCGCCGATTCGCTCCGCCAGATCATCGCGCAGCGCCACAACGGTCTTCGCGTCTCGAACATCACCACGGAGCTCGATTTGGTGCGCAACCAGACGATTCGCGAGCGCCTGATCGCCATGCTCGCCTCCTTCTTTGCCGTCGTCGCACTCCTCCTTGCCGGCATGGGACTCTACGCCGTCCTCAACTACTCCGTCCTCCAGCGCCGCCGCGAGATCGGTATCCGCATGGCGATTGGCTCGACCCGTACTGACATCGTGCGAATTGTGACTCTCGATGTTTTCCTGATGATCGCGCTTGGAGGCTGCGCGGGCGTAGCGCTAGGGCTCGGCGCGGCCCGCTATGTCGAGTCGCTTTTCTACCAGGTCAAAGCCACGGACGCGGATATGATCGCTTCGCCCACATGTGCCATTCTGCTGACTGCGCTCGTTGCCACCCTGCCCGCCGTCCTTCGCGCGCTGCGCACCGATCCCACCGAGATCCTGCGCGCCCAGTGAGCGACAGAGTTCTACGATTGCCATGGGTCGAGCAATCCCCGGTTTCGAGTTCGTTCC
>QHVR01000138.1 GCA_003223595.1 Acidobacteriota bacterium | reverse complement strand
GCAGCGTTGCGGATCAATTCCGTCTTCCACTCCGCAATGTGCCCGCCATAGCGGATCGAGATTTCCTCCAACGATCCCTCCGAAACCTGGGCGAGGAATGCTCCCATCCGCTCCGCCAGCACGATGTAGGGCTGCATGGCCGCATATTCTTCTGCGGAAACCGAGGGCACGTTAACCGCATTCTGAATCACCCCATGCTTCAGATACTCTTTCACCTGTTGTGCGATCTGCACCCCCACAGCTTCCTGCGCTTCCGCCGTTGACCCACCGGTGTGCGGCGTCAACACCACGTTCTGCAGTCCCAGCAAGGGAGAGTTCTTCGGAGGCTCTTCGGTGAAGACGTCAATCGCCGCCGCCGCAACGTGTCCGCACTGCAGAGCTTTCGCCAAATCGGCTTCATTGACCAGTTCGCCGCGGGCGCAGTTTACCAGCCGCACGTTCTTCTTCATCTTCGCGATTGACGCTTCGTTGATCATCCCCGTGGTCTGAGGTGTGAGACCGACATGAAGAGTGATGTAATCGGCAACCGCGTAAACTTCCTCGAGTTCCGCCACTTGGATCCCTTGCTCTTTCGCCACCGCCACAGAAACGAAGGCATCGTGACCCACCAGATCCATCCCGAAAGCCCGCGCCCGCCGCGCAACTTCCATGCCGATTCGTCCCAGGCCAATGATGCCCAGAGTCTTGCCTCTGAGCTCCGTACCCTGCAGCGACTTCTTCTCCCATTTGCCGGCGTGCATGAGCGCATCGGCACGGCAGAGGTGGCGAGCCATCGCCAGCATCATTCCGATACTCTGTTCGGCGACCGCGACTGCATTCGCGCCCGGCGTATTCATCACCGCTATTCCCATATGGGTCGCGGCTTCCAGATCGATATTGTCCACGCCCACGCCGGCGCGCCCGATCACCCGCAGCTTGTGAGCATGCGCCAGCAGCTTAGAGTCCGCTTGCACCGCCGAACGCACAATTAGCGCGTCCGCAGTTTCCAACTGCTGCGGAAGTTCTCCGTCCAGTTGGTCGGCCGTAATCACCACCCATCCCGGTTCCTGTAATTGCGCCACAGCTGACGCCGAAATCTTCTCCGCTACAATGATTTTCACGAACGAATTCCTTCGGATCCAGAGTTCACTACCCACCCTTGACAACTATTGACGCGAATATGACACCGTTCTGACACGACCTCGTCCACCACTTCCTAGACTCACTCTCAATGGGCCATCAGCCCCTGGGAGAAGACCATGAAAACAATCAGCGCGATCTCGATCTCTTTACTGATTGCCCTCACCCTAGCCTGCGGTTACAGCAAGAAAGCTGCTGCGCCGCCGACTGCCGGCACCGTTCCCGCGATCTCGCAGCTCAGTCCTGACGCGACCACCGCCGGCGGTCCAGCTTTTGCGGTGACCGTAAACGGAAGCAACTTCGCCAGCAAGGCAGTGGTGAATTGGAACGGTACGCCCCTGACTTCCACTACCATCAGCGCTAAGCAGATGACCGCGACCGTACCAGCTACGATGATCGCCAGTCCGGCCACTGTTCAGATCACCGTGACCAACCCTGGGACAGCCGGCACCGGCCTGTATGGTGGCGGTGGCACTTTGGCGGAGACGTCCGCTCCGATGAGCTTTACCGTCAACTGATCCGGCTTGCGGCAACATCAGGCGCTGACCAGCTGTCGCTTTTCTGACTGCGTGCGGGCATAGACTTCCTGGGCGGCCCGCACCGCAGCTCCATATTCCACGGGCTTCTCGGTGACGCGCGCCAGCACGTGTTCGAGCGCCGCCAGGATGCCGATGGTGTCGAGGTAGTCGTAGTACCCAATGTGTGCGATGCGAAACAGCTGGCCTTTCATTTCGCCCTGCCCGTTGGCCACGACCGCGTCGAACGACTCGCGGAAGTCCTTCACCATCTTGCTGGAGTCGACGCCCTCGGGTGCGCAGATCGCAGTCAGCGCCGCCGCGGGACTGGAAGCAAAAAGGTTCAGCCCCAGCGCTTTCGCTCCCGCCCGGGTCATCGCAGCGCAGAGCTCCGCATTGTTGACCAGTTCTTCGCGCCCTTTCGCCAGATCGCCCTTCCCCATGCCCCGCACAAATTCCAATGCGGCTCCCAGCGCGGCGAACAGCGAAGTTGCCGGCGTGTACGCCGTCTCACCCTTCGCTGCCGATTTCCTCTCTTTGCGCAGATCGAAGTAATACCGCGGTGAAGTCGTCTTCTCCATGCGCTTCCACGCCCGCTCGCTCACGGCGCAATACCCCAGACCTGGCGGCATCATGAGCGCCTTTTGTGATCCTCCAATGATGAAGTCCACGCCCCAGCCATCCACGTCCAGATGAGTTGTGCCCAGCCCGGTGATCGCGTCCACCACCAGCAGTGCCTCGTCTCCCTGTGCCCGGACAACTTTCGCGATCCCCTCAATGTCATGCCGCGCGCCGGTCGAACTCTCGGTCGCCTGCACGAACACAGCCCGCACTTTGCCGTCGATCCGCGCCCGTACTTGGTCCAGTGAGAATGTCTGGCCGTAGGGCGCCTCCACCACTACCACATTGCAGCCGAAAGCCTTGGCCAGCCCGGTCCAGCGCTCCCCGAATTTTCCCGCCGTGAGAACCACAACCGTGTCGCCCGGCGATGTCAGATTGGAAATGGAAGCTTCCATAACGCCCGTACCCGAACAGGCCAGCACGAGTACGTCATTCTTGGTGCCGACAAAGTCTTTCATGTCGCCCAGCACGCGCTGAAACAGCGCTTTAAAGTCTGCTGTCCGATGATGCGCCGTATAAGAAGCCATGGCCGTTTGCGCCGCCGGCAAAAGCGGCGTCGGCCCGGGAGTGAATAGACGATTCTTGTGCAACATGGCGGAGTCCTTATGAATTGGGATGGCTACCAGTATACGAGACTGGGGATTCTCGCTTCCGGCTATAATCCGGTCATGCCTCTAGTCGACCAGATACAGAAAGATATCGTCACCGCTATGAAGGCGAAAGACGAAGCCCGTTTGTCCACCTTACGGATGGTGAAGAGCGCTCTACAACTGCGCCAGGTCGAAAAGATGGGTCCGCTCGACGATAAAGAATCACAGTCCGTACTCGCGACCTTAATCAAGCAACGCAAGGACTCGATTGAGCAGTTCACCAAAGGCGGACGCCAGGAGATGGCCGACAAGGAAGCCGCTGAGATTACGGTCATCGAATCCTATTTGCCCAAAGCCGCGAGTGAAGCCGATATCGAGGCCGGGGTCAAGGCCATCATCGCCGAAATGGGCTCCCCCACCATGAAAGATATGGGCACGGTAATGAAGAATGCCATGGCCAGATTCAACGCAGCCGGCATGCGAGTCGATGGCAAAGTAGTGAGCGAGTTGGTGAAAAGCGAACTCGCCGGGAAATAATTCCCAATTCTGTAACCGCTCGTATTTCCCTTGGTACGAGGGAGCTACCGCAGATCTAATTGTGGTATATCAGTCTGTGGGGTTTTGCAAGCAGGAATAATGAAACTCATCGCGCACGACGACAGACTCGGACTCCCTCTGTACGGCCTCTCGGAGGCTGCTCTCTATTTGCGCGTGCCAATAAAGACTTTGGAGTATTGGGCATTCGGTCGCAAGCCGGTTTCACCCGTAATCCGCGTTGCCTCGAAACAGCCGCGCGCACTCTCATTCATGAACCTGCTGGAGTGCCACATGCTGGCCTCGATGAAGACCTTGTACGACCTTCGCCTGCCAAAGATCCGGCGGGCAGTCGCACATCTGAACAAGACTTCAGGATTTAAACATCCGCTGATTGAGGAGCCTCTGTACACAAATCGGATTGATGTCCTCATAAAGCAGATAGACAAGTTGGTGAATCTGTCTCGAGGTGGGCAGCTTGTAATTCCGGAGATCGTTGAAGCGCATCTGGAACGGGTCGAATACGACAAGGGCGTTCTTAGGTTCTATCCATTCGTGCGCGAGAGTAGTGCTGCAGAGCCAAAGTTAATTCTGATTAGTCCCTCGCTCGGCTTCGGGAAGCCGGTCATAGCCGGGACTGGCATTTCTACCGCTGTAATAGCTTCGCGTTTTAATGCCCGCGAGTCGGTACCGGATTTGGCCAAGGAATATGGCCTCAAACCAGAGCAAATCGAAGAGGCAATCCGCTGGGAAACCCGAGCAGTTGCAGCTTGATGAGTTCGTCCTTTATCTGGATGAAAACCTCGATAACTGCCAGCCTATCCTCGAAACTTTAATATCCAACAGCATCCAACACCGTCGCCATCGGGATCACTTCGCGCGCGGTACCCCGGACGAAGAGTGGCTGCAGTTCGTCGCCGCACAATCTTGGGTTGTCCTTACCAAAGATAAGAGAAACCGATATAACGAAATAGAACGAGAGGCGTTAAGACGACACAAAGTGCGTGAGTTTTATTTTGGATCTGGCAATTTCAATGGTGAAGAGATGGCTCAGGCTTTGGAGGGTGCGCTTGCACACATGAAAGCTCTGACTCGACAATACAGCCCGCCCTTGGTGGGTAGTATCGGGAGATCTGGACATATAACGATCGTTTTCGACGAGTATGGATCAACCCATGACCGACGCCGAAAACGCCACAAATAATATGCGGCTCGAATTTTATTTGCTCCTCTGCAATTCCCGATACGCTTCGCTTTTCGAAATCCTCCGCTCTCTCGCTACTCTCTTCAGCGCCGCCTTCTCATCAATCTTCTCTTCGCCCATGATCTGCCGCACCCGCTGGCTTACGCTGCTGCGTTCAGCCGCGTGATCTGCGCTCTTCTCTTCAGCCTTCCCAATCAACAAAGTAATCTCGCCCTTCACCGTCTCTCGCGTTTTGAGTTGCTCCAAAACCTCCGCCGCACTCCCGCGCAAAAATTCTTCATGCAGCTTGGTCACTTCTCGCGCCACCACGACATTCCGAGCGCTGCCTAAAACCTCGACCACATCCGCCAACGTCTCGAGAATCCGATGCGGCGCCTCGTAGAAGACTTGGGTCCCAAGGGAATTCTTGATTTCTTCCAGCGCCGCTCGCCGCTCGCCCCGCTTGGCCGGCAAAAATCCGCTGAACCGAAATGAATCTGTAGGCAGTCCACTCGCGACCAGGGCTGCCAGAAACGCCGATGCCCCCGGAACCGGCACTACCGGAATCCGATGCCGAATCGCCAACGTGACCAGCCGGTATCCCGGATCGGAAATCCCCGGCATTCCCGCATCGCTGACCAAGGCTACCTTGGCGCCCTCCTGCATCTCTTTCACCAGTTCCGCCGAGCGCGTCATCTCGTTGTGTTCGTGATAACTGGTGGTTCTCGCCTGAATGGCGTAGTGGTTAAGCAGTTTTTGTGTCTGGCGCGTGTCCTCGCAGGCAATCACGTCGACTTCTTTCAGGATGCGCAGAGCGCGCAGGGTAATGTCCTCCAGGTTTCCGATGGGCGTGCCGACCAGGTAGAGTGCTGGTTCAAGGTTCGAGGCAACCTGCGCTCTGCCTTCAATCTTCTGGCGCGTCCGATCGGGATCTTCAATGTCGAAGTCCGCGTCCCTCATTGGCCGAAGTCTATCACCGGGGTATCTGCCTTTGGACTTGCGCCACGCTTGCGGGCTCGGCAATCTCTTAGCTCTGGAGAATTCCCATGCTCACCAACGACTTTCGCATCGCCAAGGTGCAGAAATCTTTACGCTGGTTTGAAGATGACATCGCATTTTTGGACATGCGCGTGAAAATGCTCTCGAAGGAGCGGCAGGAGACGGCGCGCAAGTTCGCCGCCGCAGTGATCGATGAAACGAGAGCTGAACTGGAACGCCTACTGCAGCAAAATCCGGACGAAACGAATGATGCCAGCGGCAGTCATCCCGAGCCTGCGGACTGAGTAGAAGCGCTCCTACTGCAACGACCCGGCTGCCGCTTCCGAGGAACGCCTGGTTTCCTGCTCGGCCTGGTCCTGATCGGAAACGCTAACTTCTTCCCACATGGTCTTGTCGCGCAGAATACGCGACACGAGCGCCGTATGCATCGCGTGACCGGCCCGGTCAGCGACCACTTTACCCAGAACCTGCTTGCCCAGCAGCGCAAGATCGCCCACCAGGTCGAGAATCTTGTGCCGCACAAACTCGTCCCGAAAACGCAAGGGCCCGTTCTCCACGCCATCACGGGTCAGCACAATGCAGTTCTCGCGTGATGCCCCGCGAATCAATCCCATGTTGCGCATGGCTTGCTCATCTTCGCGCGATCCGAACGTTCGCGCCGCCGCAATCTGGCGCAGGTAGCTGCCGTTCGTCAGTTCCACCTCGAACGTCTCTTTTCCAATCAGCGGATGGGGAAAATTGATGGAATAAGAAACCGAGTAGCTGTTCGCCGGGTACACCGCAATGAACTTGTCGCCCTCCCGCAGCTCCAACTCGCGCGCAATCTTCAGATACTTCCGCGGCCGCCGTTGCTTGCGAATCCCCGCCTTCTGGATCATTTCCACGAACGGCTTGGCGCTCCCGTCCAGAATCGGCAACTCCAGGTTGTCCAGTTCGATGATGGCGTTGTCGATCCCCATTCCGATGAATGCCGAAAGTAGGTGTTCGGTGGTCGAGATGAACACGCCTTTTTTCATCAAGCTGGTCGCGTAACTCACACGCGCCACATTGCGGCTGATCGCCTCAATCTCGTAACCGTCGAGGTCCGTGCGGCGGAATACAATCCCGGTGCCCGACGGCGCTGGCAGCATCCGCATCGAGACTGGCGCCCCACTATGCAGCCCAATTCCCTCGCATGCCACCGCAGCTCGGATTGTTTGCTCGTATGTCAAAACGGGAATGAGAGTATTAGAGTACCGTCCCGTTCAAAAATCCGTCTGTGGCAAAAAAGCCACAGTTAGTGGCACGTCTAAGCAGCTCTGAATAGCAGCTTACGATTTAGATTGAATGGTTTAGACGTTCTGCAGCCCAGGCGCTGATCCCTAATTCCTAGTCCCTAACCCCTGATCCTGTCCCTACTTCTTAGCCTTACCAGGCTTATTAGGGTTGTAGCCCGAGTTCGGATCGAACATGGCAGCATCGAGCCCCTGGTTGATAGTCACAGAATTGAAGAACCGTTGGCTCGCCATGTCCCCATTGAAATAGCGCGTCACATTGAAGGGCGCCATGATTCCCGACACCGACCGATAATTCTCGTAGATCTCTTCTTCCAGATTCTTCTGCCGGTCCACCGGATCGCGCCACTCGAACGACTTCTTTACCGGGAGATGGGTGTCTTCATCAAAGTAAAGCGTAATGCTCTCGTTCTGCGCATTGATCAGCGTGACCCGCTGCGCCGGATGTTGCGCCGCGATCGAGTTGCCCTCATACAGCAGGATCACGCCCGGGGTGTTCACCCACGTCCGCAAGACCGAGTCCAGCGAAAAATGCCGCCGCCGCAGATACTGATCGAGATCTTTCGGATCGAGTGGATGCGGGCCCTTGAACGTGATTTCCCACCCCTTGTTGCCCACATAAAGCTGCGCAATATCGCGTTCCTTTGTGATCTCCACCCGTTCCTTGTCAGGAAATTCAATGAAGTCCCAGAAAACGTTTCCGCCGCCCTCCGCGCGCCCGTGATGAAATCCGTAGCCGCGCCCCTGCTGCTCGCGGTCCCGAATGTTCAGATAGGTCTCGCCTCCCAAGGCGGCAATCGCCTGCTCGATCAGTCCCTTGGCCTTTTGGCTGTTTTCGTCCGCCGGATTCGAACCCTGCGCATTCCCGGGCGAAGTGCCCGCTGCCTGCGCGGGCGCACCCTGGCCCTGCTCTGGCGCCTGCGCCAATGCACAACACACCAAGACCATGATCGGGAGAAACTGTTTCATTCCTGGTAAGGGATAATCTTTTGTAATCAGAATTGTAGCGTCTTTGCTGGATTTCGGGCGCGCAACCTCGCTGCTTCCTACTCTCCTTCGATGCAGGAAACCCGCTGAACGCAAGCCCCGGGACCGTCTATTTTCCGCACTTTACCCCACCAGAACGGCGCCGCCATTCACGTTGAATACTTCCCCGGTGATGAAACTGGCATATTCGCTGCACAGGAAGAGCACCGGTCCGGCGATCTCTTCCGGTGTCCCCACGCGCCCCATCGGAATGGTACGCCGGATCTCTTCGCCGCTCTTGGGATCCTGCAGCGCTTCCGCGCTCATATCCGTATCCACCCATCCCGGGGCCACGGAATTCACATAGATGCCCGCCGATGCCAACTCCGTCGACAGTCCCTTCACCATGCTGATAAGAGCGCCTTTGCTGGCCGAGTAATCGCAGTGAAAAGCTTCACCACGCTGGCCGCTAGTCGAGCTGATGAGCACAATGTGCCCCGCCGCACCCTGCCCGCGCGTGTGCGATTTCATCTGGGCGACGGCGTGCTTCACCAATCCAAACACGGCATCAAGATTGATAGTCAACGTTGAGCGCCACTGTTCGTCGGACATGCGCTCGATCGGGATATCCTCCACTGGCCAGACTCCATGGTTCGCCACCAGAATATCCAGCCTCCCAAAATGTTTTACGGCTTCCGCGACCAGCGACCGCGCCGCTTCGGGACTGTTGAGATCCGATGCGACTGCATGGCACACCTCATCACCGCATTCTTTCGCCAGTGCTTCGGCTTGCCGAGCCGCGCTGCGGTAGCTGAACACAACCTTCGCGCCCGCTGCCGTGAACAGGCGAACCGTAGCCGCGCCAATGCCGCGCGAACCGCCGGAGATGAGCGCGACTTTTCCTTCCAATGAGAGGGGAATGGACATAGCTGAACAGCCTATCCCAGACTTCGTTCCTTTCGCCAGACGTGGCGTTTTGATTTGGTTGAAATGGACTCAGAGACTCGGATTGGATGCGCGTTCCGACTTCAATCCCCGCAGCAGTACGCGCACCAGCATGCCGTCAAAACGCGTGCCACTCATGTGGACCAGTTCGTCGAGGGCTTGGTCCGGCGTGCGCGCTGACGAGAAGGAATGCTCCGTCACCATATTCGCGAACGCATCGGTCAGCGCGATGATGCGCGCCCACAATGGAATCTGCTCCCCTCGCCTTCGGTCCGGATATCCCGACCCGTCAAAGCGTTCATGATGAAATTCCAGCGCCTCACGCATCATGTTCGAGTGCGGAATGACTCCCACGATCTCCGCCCCCATCCGCGGATGCATCATGATCTGCAAAAATTCCTCATCGCTCAGCGGGCCTGGCTTGTTCAGAATGTTTTCCGATACAAATATTTTCCCAACATCGTGCACCCGCGCCGCATACACCAGGTCGGCGGTTTCATCAGACGACAGTCCCAGTCCGCGTGCCACCACCTCGCTGTACCGCGCCACCAGGTCGCCGTGGCCGGAACTCTGTATTTCCCGCGACTCTGCCGCTCGGTTGAGCGATTCAATCGCCTCTTTCAACAGCCCCACGTTGCAGCCTTCTTCTCCACCGCACAGCTTGCGCAGAGTTGAAGTCAGTTCCTCCAGGTGCTCGGGCCCATTGCGCTCCCGCTGCAGGAAACCTTCGATGTAAGCGGAAATCTGCTGCCGCTGCCGGGCAAAATCCTCGCCTTCGACAAATTCCTGCGCCGTCGAAACCAGGTTTCCCCCGGAACGCTTGGAAACATACATGCCGGCGTCCGCCACCCGGATGATGTCTTCGATCGAGAACCCGTGCATGGGGAAGCTGGCCACGCCAAAGCTGCCGGTGATGCTGTGCTCCACCAGCATGGGATCGCCGGCCAGCCACTGCCGCAAGCGTTCCGCTAATACCTGCGCCTGCTCCGAGTCTGTGTCGGGCATCAGAACAATGAACTCATCCCCGCCATAGCGGGCGACCACGTTGGACTGCCGCGATTTCTGTTCCAGCAGCCGGCCCACGCGCGCCAGCACCAGGTCGCCCTCGAAGTGCCCCATGCTGTCGTTCACTTCTTTGAATTTGTCGAGATCGATCAGCACCACTGAGAATGGACGCCCCGAGCGCGACGCCCGCTTCCATTCCGCCGACAGTGCTTCCCAGAAAAACCGCCGTGTTTTGATCCCCGTGAGTCCGTCGGTGATCGATTGTTGCTGCAGCTTCTGAAACACAAACGCGTTGTGCAGCGCCGTCGCCAGCAAGTCGGCCAGCGTATTCAGGATGAGCACGTCCTGCGGCGAAAACGCATTTTCGCCGCGGCTTTCCACGTTCAGCACGCCCAGCAGTTGTTCGCTGTACGTAATCGGGATGCACAGCACCGCGCGCGAATCGGGCAGAACCCCGTTCAGATTGCCCGGCAGCGCGTTCTGCACCAGCGCCCGCTCTCCCGTACGCGCTACTCGCCCCAGAATCCCTGTGCCAAGAGGAATCCGCTTCCCGGTCGCATGGCTCGTCGTTCCCGCCTCGGCCTTGATCTCAACTTCTTTCGTGCCATGATCCAGCAGCCCGATCCCGATGTGGTCAAAGGTGAAGTTTTTCTGAATTTCGCTCGCGATCTGCCCCAGCATATGTACAGGGTCGTCACTCGAAATGGCCATCCGGGAAACATTGTTGAGAAATGCCAACTGGCGCGAGCGCCGCTGCTCGTCCGCGAACAGCCTCGCATTTTCCACCGCCACCGATACCTGTCCCGCCGCCGTGACCAGCACGTCCAGATCGCGTTGTTCGAAGACGTATTCTTTATCGGGATTCATGGCCACCATGATTCCCGTGGGCCGGTTCCCTAGCAGAATGGGCGCTGCGATCAGGCACTTCGCCGGGCGCTTTGGCACATGCGTAATCCCCAACCGCTTTCGCGCCGCCTCCAGATCGGATCGGATCAGCAAAGCCTCTCCACTGCGGATCACATATTCGGTAAATGCGTCCTGCGTCCCCCGCTTTCGTTTGGGCAGCACCCGCCCATCCCTCACCTCCAGCTCAAACCGGATCTCCTCTCCCTCCTGAAACGCGATATAGAAATTGCTGGTATCGAAAATCTGTCCCAGCTCAATTTGGATGGTGCGCAGAATTTCATCCTGATCCAGTCGCGAGCTGATCGCTTTCCCGATGTCCGTCAGCAACTCATACTCTTTCGTTCGCCGGTGCGCATCGTGGCTGACCACGTAATTCTCCAGCGTTAGCCCCAGTTGTAACGACAAGCCCACCATCAGGCGCGGCCCGGATGCTCCAAATACTCGTCGCTCCCGGTGCGGAAAGACAATCACTCCAAAAT
>QHVR01000448.1 GCA_003223595.1 Acidobacteriota bacterium | reverse complement strand
GAGGGGCAACAGGCGGGCCAGCGTCTGCTGGATCATGGTCTCCTTGCCGTCGAGCGCCAGCAACTGTTTCGCTCGCTTCTTGCGGCTGAGCGGCCAGAATCGCGTGCCCCGTCCGCCCGCCAGAATCACGGGATAGAAATTGATTTCTTTCTTCAAAGGGGTACCAGTTGCTAGAGTCTCGTCTCGGGCTCCGGATATGGCTTCCCGGGCACATACGCCCGCAACAATTCCAAATTCCATTGCGGCCGCACCGCAAACTTCTCCAGGCATGCGGGAATCACCACCGCATCACCTTTCGCCAGAGTGATGGGCTCGCCGCCAGGCACTTCGATTACTCCACAA
>QHVR01000447.1 GCA_003223595.1 Acidobacteriota bacterium | reverse complement strand
TTGCTGAGTCTCGACGATAATCGATCCCGGGCCCAGGCTATGCACCGTTCCGCCTGCAACATAAATCATGTCTCCCGCGTAGAGGTTGATCCAATTCAGCAGTTCTTCGGCGCGATTCTGGTGAATCGATTGCTCAAATTGCGCGGCGGTGACACCCGCCTTCAGGCCCAGAGCAATCTGGGAACCCGGCTTGGCATGCGCCACATACCAGCACTCCGTCTTTCCCCAGGGCTGTCCGACGCGGATCGCCTGGGCGTCGTCGGGATGCACCTGGACGGAGAGCTTCTCGTAAGGAAAAAGAAACTTCAGCAAAAGCGGAAAGCGTTTAGGGTCTCGTGCAGCCTCGCCAACCAACTCGCGCTGGTACTGCTCACTGATGTTGGCCAAGGTTTTCCCGCGCAGCGGCCCATTGGACACCTGGCATTCGTCGCCCGTAAGCCAAGCTTCGCCAATCTTCTGTTCGAATCTGTGATTCGGGTAGATGGGTGACAAATCCTGCGTGCCCCACGGCCGCGGATCGAACCCCGGCTGCATCAGCAATGGATATAAGGTGTCCATGCAAAGTTGGCTAAAAAAGAAAGACCGCTCGCAAACGGAACGGCCTTTGCCGAACCCAAGTTCTTTCCCCAGCGGCAATCGATGCCCTCTGGGGTGAAAAGCTCTTCCAACGGCTACAGCGCGGCGAAGAACTTCCGCATCCGTTCCAGCCCGCGATCCAGTTCAGCTTTTGAGGTCGCATATGAAACGCGGATGTGCTCGCTGGTCCCAAAACCCTCTCCCGGCACGGTTGCCACATGGGCCTCGCGGAGCAGCCTGCCGGCTACATCAGATGCCGATTTCAGGCCTCCGCGTCCGAGAAAAGATGAGATGTTCGGGTAGGCATAAAATGCGCCTTCCGGGTTGGTACAGGTGATCCCGGGAATAGATCGCAAACCGGCGACCACATGATCGCGCAAGCGGATGTACTCCTGCCGCATCTGCTCCACGCACTCCTGCGGCCCCTTGAGGGCGGCGACAGCAGCTTTTTGAACAATGGACGTCGGGTTCGAAGTCGACTGGCTTTGCAACTTCGCCATCGCGCTTGTGACGGCAGCAGGGGCCATGGCATATCCAAGGCGCCATCCGGTCATTGCATAAGTTTTGGACAAAGACCCGAGCACCACAAAGCGCTCCCTGTATTCGCGCAGGCATCCCACAGAGAAACTCTTACCGGTGTAATTCAGATATACATAGCACTCGTCGGAAAGCACCCAGATGCCGCGCTGGTGGGCCAGACGAATCACCTCGGTCATGTCCTCGGGGCTCATCACAGCGCCGGAAGGATTGGAAGGGGAATTCAGAATGATGGCCTTCGTGCGAGGCGTAATCAGGGCCGCCACCATGTCAGCGGTGACGCGGAATCCCTGCTCTTCGTCGGAATCCAGCAGCACGCAATTGCCGCCCGCATAACGCACGATGTCCTTGAACGAAACCCAATAGGGCACCGGCAGGATGACATCGTCACCGTGATCCACCAGAACCTGAATGGCATTGAACAGGGCATGCTTGCCGCCGACAGAGGCGATGACTTCCTCGCGCCGGTAGTCGGAATCAAAATCGACATTGTGCCGGTGGGCAATGGCGTCGCGCAGTTCGGCAGTGCCGGCAACGGCGGTGTACTTACTGAAATTGCCCTGGATCGCCGCGATGGCGGCGTCCTTGATGTGCTGCGGCGTGGCGAAGTGCGGTTCTCCCGCGCCGAAATCGACGACGTCGATTCCCTGCGATCGCAGCTTATCGGCTTCCGCAACGACTGCCATCGTTGCTGAAGGTTCAATGCGGTTGATTCGTTCCGTGAGCCTGAGCGCTTCCGTGGTTGCCGTGGTCATGCCTTCTTCTTCCTTCTCCTTGGGACTTCAATCACATTCGCTTCCTGCAATCTGTACACAGGATCCAGCTTCTCGCGGAGCTTCTGTTCCACTACTTCGGGGACAAGTCCCTTTACCGGACCACCCGCCTGCGCCACTTCCCGCACCAGGCGCGAACTGACATAAGAATACTTGTCCGCGGGCATCATAAACACCGTTTCCAGCGTCGGTTCGATCTTGCGGTTCATCAGCGCCATCTGCAACTCGTATTCATAGTCGCTCACGGCCCGAATTCCGCGCAGAACGCAACTGGCATCCATCGACTTCGCGTACTCGACCATCAGGCCATCGAAAGTGTCGATGCGCACGTTGCGCAGGTCTGCAGTCAATTGCAGCAGCATCTCGCGGCGTTCGGCAACACTGAACATCGGAACCTTCTCCGAATTCCGCAGAATGGCGACGACCAGTTCGTCAAAAATCTGGCTCCCCCGCTGGATCAAGTCCAGATGCCCGTTTGTGGGCGGATCAAACGACCCCGGGTAGATGGCGAAGCCCTTCTTCAATGTTCCTCGGTTCGACCGATGGTGATGACTGTCGCAAGGAGATTCTATTCGGGCGGGACGAACAATAGCAATGCGAGATGGACCATGTAGAGGTCAACCGCCCCGGAAGGGAGGACCGGGCGCGGCTCCGTGAGAGAGAGACTCAAACCGCGCCCGGAAGCAACGGACAACTATCGTTTGGCGGCCACAATCGGCGCTTTAATCGGCTCTGGCGGGGGCATGGTGGCAACTCGTCCATTGCCGCCGCTGGCTGCCGTTGCACCCCCCGCAGCAGGAGCAGCGGCAATCAGCCCTAGTGCCTTGCGCACCTCGGTATCGAGTTTCGCCAGGACATCCTTGTTGTCTTTCAAGAACTGACGGGCATTCTCGCGTCCCTGGCCGATGCGCTCACCCTTGTAGCTGAACCAGGACCCGGACTTCTCGAGAATGTTGTTGTTCACGGCTATATCGAGCAGATCGCCCTCGCGGGAAATGCCTTCCCCGTAGAGGATGTCGAACTCCGCCTCGCGGAAGGGAGCCGCCACTTTATTCTTGACCACCTTGACCTT
>QHVR01000137.1 GCA_003223595.1 Acidobacteriota bacterium | reverse complement strand
CCGCCGCGATATGCATGGCAGCCGGAAATGTGTCATTCGATGACTGCGACATGTTTACGTGATCGTTGGGATGGATTGGCTTCTTCGAACCCATCTCTCCGCCGGCAATTTCGATGGCCCGGTTCGAGATGACCTCGTTCACGTTCATGTTGGTCTGGGTGCCGCTTCCGGTTTGCCAGATGCGTAGAGGGAATTGGTCGTTCAGCTTTCCGGCAATCACCTCGTCGGCGGCCTGCACGATCAGCTTCGCCTTGTCCGCCGGCAGTTTCCCGAGATCCTGATTGACCAGTGCGCATGCCTTCTTCAGAATTCCGAACGCCCGGATCAACTCCGGTGGCATGGTGTCGCGCCCAATATTGAAGTGCAGCAGCGAACGCTGCGTCTGCGCCCCCCAATAGACATTCGAGGGAACTTCGATCTTCCCCATGCTGTCGGATTCGACGCGTAAGAGTAGGCACGAGTGCTCCTGAATCGGGTAGAAGGATGAGCGCAACCGGAAATTATAGCCCTTCCGGAATTGCAATCGTTTAACGCTGGACGTTAAACGCGAAAACGTAATACCTTCAGATGAACTCAGGAGATACGCGTTTTGCCCAAGTCTCAAACTCGTCTTTCCCTTATTCATCCGGGGGAGATTCTGCGGGCTGATTTCATGCAGCCGCTTCAGCTCAGCATGAATCGTGTCGCTCTGGATCTGCATGTGCCCGTAACTCGGATTGCGAAAATTGTTCACGAGCGCCGCGGCATCACTCCCGATACGGCGCTGCGGCTGGCTCGCTACTTCAATACGAGCGCGGCTTTCTGGATGAATCTGCAAACCGCATACGATCTGGAAATCGCCGCGGACAAGCTGTCCCGCAGTATCGAACGAGAGGTGCATCCCGCCTCCATGGCGGCTGCGAATTCCGCTTCCTGATTCTCAGGAAGGCCTCCGGCAGCGTGCTAGAATCTACCGTTTCCGGGTTGTGCTCGAATCCCCGTCGCCTCGCGTTCGACCCTGCCTCACTCCATGCCTGACTTCTTTGCCGCCCTGGAATTCGAAACCCAGACTCAGCCCCGGACCAAGCCTCGTCCCGAGATGCGCTGCGATGTGCTCGTCATCGGCGCCGGTCCCACAGGCCTGGCCTGCGCCATCGAAGCGCAAAAGGTTGGCTTGAGAGTCGTCGTCCTCGACAAGGGATGCCTGGTGAACTCTCTCTATCACTACCCGAAGGGCATGCTCTTTTTCACCACGCCGGAGTTGCTGGAGATCGGAGACATCCCCTTCACCACCGCCCAGCAGAAGCCCACGCGCGAGGAAGCTTTGGAGTACTACCGCAAAGTTACCGAGCATTATCACCTGGACGTCCGCCAGTACGAGTGGGTCAAAACCGTGATGGGAGAAGACGGTAATTTCGTCATCTGCGCCAGCGATCGCGCCGGCCGTCCGCATGATTACCGCGCCAAGAAGGTCATCGTCTCCACGGGATACTACGATCTGGCGAATCAACTCGGCATCCCCGGCGAGGACCTGCCTAAGGTTTCGCATTATTACAGCGAGCCTCATCCCTACTATGACAATGACGTGCTGGTCATTGGAGGCAAGAATTCCGCCGCTATTGCCTCTCTCGATCTATGGCGCCATGGCGCGCGGGTCACGCTGGTTCATCGCGAGGCGCAGCTTCATCGGCACGTAAAGTATTGGATCAAGCCTGACCTGGAAAACCGCATCAAGGCGGGCGAGATCGAAGCCTACTTCAACAGCAGCGTGCAGGAGATCGGCATCGATCACGTGGTGATCAACACGCCCTCAGGCCCCGTGCGGCTGAAGAATGATTTCGTGCTCGCCCTGATCGGCTACCACCCCGATTATGACTTCCTGCGCAGCATGGGAATCGAGCTGTCTGAGGATCAGTGCCGTCCAGTGTGCGATCCGATTTCGCTCGAAAGTAATGTCAAAGGTCTCTACGTGGCGGGAGTCATCGTTGCCGGATCGCGCACTAACGAAATCTTCATCGAGAACGGACGCTTCCACGGCAAGCAGATCGCCGACGACTTGAAGCTCAGGCTGAAGCCGTAGGGCAGTGCCGGAAGTGAGAATCTCCCGGGACCGGCTCGCTTAGCTTCGCCGGGAGACCCCAAGGGGCTGTCTCTACGTAACGCCTGCTGCGTGACGCGTCGCTCGCGGAGGAAAAGAAAAAGCCCTGGAGCACGTGCTCCAGGGCTTGGGCGGAGAAGATGAAGAAGCTAAGCTTTCTTTGACTTGCGACGAACCAGGCCGGCTACCGCAGCCAGTCCGGTTCCGAGCAGCGTCAAGGAGGCGGGCTCCGGCGTCACGGAAGTGCTTCCACCCAGGACTCCGGCTTCAGAGTTCGCGGTGATGTAAACAATCTTTCCACTCGAATTCACCAAGACACCGTAGAAGATGGTTCCGGCTCCTACGCCGCTTGCAGTGATCGAGATCGGATTGCCTGTAATGGCTCCCAGGTTGGCATAACCGAATTGGATGTTGCCGGCGGAAATGCCCAGACCCTCCCAGGTATCCGTGATAGCGCCAAGCGCGCCGCCCTCGGGGAATGAACCGAGCGACGTGAACGAGACACCATTCACGCTGCCAGTCAGCCCGTTGGGAGCCGCAGCCAGGATGATGAGCGAGTCGCCAGAGAAGTGGGTTGCCGCTCCACCGACAAGGCTCACGCTGAAGGTATTGCTACCTAACAGAATGCCCACGTCCTGACCCGTTGTTCCGGTTCCGACAAAATGCACGTTATTGGGGCTGGATTTGGCGCAGGTAAAGCTGGCGAAGGCATTGCAAGTGTCTGCCATTGCTGGCAAGGCAGTGATAAAGGTGAGGGGAATAAACAGCGCAAGCAGTTTTACAGCGCGCATAGTGTTTTACGGTCTCCTGAATCAAAATCAGGGTCGGCCCTGATTCGCTTCTACTATGTGCACGTACCCTGCCAGCCCACACCCATCTGTCAAAAAAACTGGCACAGATATCACGTTGAAAACACAGGGCCTTTTGGCGAATATCCTGGGTTACCGTGATTACTGTATGCAAAAATTTGAACATTTCCGCACGACTGGCTTCCTACAGCGAGTACGGAAGCGGATTGTGGGGTCGTCAGTCCAGCGTCTTTCCCTTAGTTTCTGGCAACTGCGTGGTCATCAGCGCGGCCAACAGATATCCCGCCGCGCACAAATAGAAGGCCCAGCTTAACCCCTTCAGTTGTCCTACTCGCCCGATTACCAAAGGAGCCAGCGAACTCAGGGTGCGCGCCCCGTTATAGGTGAACCCCAGAGCCCGCGCGCGCACGGCGGTAGGGAAGATCTCGCTGCCAACGATCCCCGAGCCGGAGAAGATTCCGGTACCGAAAAATGCAACCAATGTACCCAGCACCAGCAGCACGAGCTGGGATCGCGCCGCAGCGTAGAGCGGAATCAGCACAGCCGCGACCAGGCAGTAGCTCAAAAACGCTTTCCTCCGCCCGATGCGGTCGGCTACCCATCCAAAGCTGGCGTATCCGGGAAACATCCCGCACAGATTAAGCACCACCAGAAGCGTGGTCATGCCAAACACTCCGAACCCACGCCCACCCTGCGAGACCGGAAGGGACAAATAAGGCGGGAGCCAGGTGAAGAGCCCCCACCACGAAAACATGGCAAAGAAGTTGAAGAGCAGCAGGGCGAACGTATGCTTCACCAGAGGCGGCCGGAAAAGGGTAGAGAATGCCGCTGCGCGGACCGGGCCCTGCTGCCGCCCCGCCGGGAGGGCCTTCGCCTCAGAATCCCGCTCTCGCCACATTTCGGATTCCGGAACGCTCCCTTGCATCCATAACGTAACCAGGGCCGGCAAAACTCCTACAAAGAACACGGCCCGCCATCCGTAATACCGTGAGACCGGCCCGGCGACGAGCGCCGCCGCCGCAAATCCCAGAGCCCATGAGCTCTGCACGATGGAAAGCGCTTTCGCCCGCAGTTCCGTCGGCCAACTCTCGGCTACGAGCGTGGCGCCCGTATTCCATTCGCCGCCCATGCCCAATCCCAGCAGGAAGCGCGCCACCGCCAGCATGGCGATGCTGGTGGCTAGCCCGGAAGCAAACGAGCACACCGAGTAAGTCAGAATGCTCGCCATCAGCGCATGCTTGCGCCCGATGCGGTCGGCCACAAAGCCGAACAGCACGCCCCCAATTCCTGAGGCCAGCAGGGTTAACGTGCCTAGCGATCCCGCCATAGTTTTGCTCATCGCCAGATCGCGCATGAGCATGGCAAGCACAAGCGAATACAGCATGGCGTCAAACGCGTCGAGCGCCCAGCCCATGGAGGCGGCTAGCAGCGTTCGCCGTTGCCCGGGGGTCGCTAAGCGGATGACTTGGAATGGGCCTATGGCCATGGCAGAGAAACACAAATCCTGCGGATTCTAGCAGGGTGCGAAAACGCGCAGGCCGCAGCTGTCGCGCTTCGCTCGACTGGACAGCCGTGGTCGCTGTCCCTACGCGGGACCGACCCGGTTATATCTCTTGCCTATCGCTGTGCTCAAAAGATGAAAATAACGTCTGGCCTTCTTCACATCCCGGGCAATCTGTTCGCGCAGCGCGTCGACGGATGGAAACTTGATCTCATCCCGCAATCGCTGCAAAAAACAGATCTCCACTTCCGTGTCCGGAGTCAGTTCAATGGGATGAAAGTTCAACAGGTGGGTTTCAATGGCGAACAACTCCGCGCCAAAGGTGGGACGATTCCCCACATTGGTCACCGAATCAAAGCGTTCTTTTGCGACGCGAGTCCACGTGATGTAAACGCCGTCCTTGGGCACAAGCTCTTCGTAACGCGCCAGATTGATGGTTGGAACGGTGTACTTCGATCCATATCCGCGGCCTCGCCCCGGCACACCCAGAATGCAAAACGGACGCGCCAGCAGATGTCGCGCGCGGCTCACGTGCCCCGCGGCAATCAACTTGCGAATCTGCGTGCTGGAAACGGTTTCGCCTCGCAGGCTCATCTCGGGATAGACCTTCACTTCGAATCCCATCTCGCGCCCCAACTCGGCGAGCAGGCTCACATCCCCGGCAGCCTTGTGCCCAAAGCGGAAATTGAATCCCTCATGCACCTCGCGGGCGTGCAGTCCCTTGCGCAGGACGCGTTCGGCAAACTGTCGCGGAGTCATCAGCGACAAATCGCGCCCGAAGGGAAGCACCAGCACGGCGTCGATCCCGGTACCGTGCAACCAGCGCAGCTTTTCCGCCAAAGGCGTCAACAGCTTCAGCCCCGACTCCGGCTTAAGAATCCTCGCAGGATGAGGCTCAAACGTTACCGCCACCGCTTTCCCGCCGTTGCCCCGCGCCCTCGTTACGATCTCGCCCAACACATGGGCATGGGCCCGATGCACCCCGTCGAAATTTCCCACGCTGACATAGGCGGGTCCGAAATTCGCCGGCACCTCTTCGACTTTGCGAAACACATCCATAGAAAAGAAAATTGTTGATCGTTGATATTGAGTGTTCCGGATCTGCCCGAATGCCTGCTTCAACACTCAACCATCATCAATCAACAATTCAAATCTCAAACTCCAGCTTCAAGCCATCATGCGCCAGCCGAACATGCCTGGGCAGCGTGGCGTTGGTGGCTTCATGAGCCAGGTCGTGACAAATGTGTGTGAAAAATGCCCGCTTCGGCTTCAGCCGCTCGACGGTCTGCAGCGAATTCTTCACCGTGGAGTGCGTGGGATGCGGCTTATGCCGCAGCGCATCCAAAAACAAAATGTCCAGGCCTTGCAGCTGGCGCAACGAGGAATCGGGGATCTCGCTGTGATCTGTCAGATACGCCGCCGAGCCAAAGCGATATCCATAAATCTGGGTTTCGCCATGGATCACTACAATGGGCTCGAACCGCACCCCAAATACGTCTACCGCGCCGTCGATCGGCCGCAATTCAAGCAGCGGTAATCCGCCAAATTTGTAGTCGGCGTCGAAAATGTACGTGAACATTTTCCGCAGAAAAGCTGCCGCCTCAGGCCGGGCGTAGAGAGGAAGTTTGTTCGGCTTGTGCCGGTAACTCAGCGGCCGCAGATCGTCGATGCCCAGAATGTGGTCGGCATGTGTATGCGTATAGAAGACTGCGTCCACTTGCGCGATCTTCTCGCGGACGGCCTGAGCGTAGAAATCGGGGGTGGTATCGATCAGTACAACTTTGCCGCCGTACTCGATCATGATGGAGGGCCGGGTTCGCCGGTCTCGCGGATCAGTGGAATGGCAGACCGCGCAGTCGCATCCCAGCGTGGGCACGCCCATCGACGTCCCACTTCCTAACACGGTCAACGTGGCTTTCATTTTCCGGCAGTTCCTGTAGCCGGGCCGGGCTGCGGCGGTCGCGCCAGGGCGTTGGTGACCTCCACGTACGCCATGCGCAATTCGTACAGGCTGTTTTGCAGGAAATTGGCTTCCGCGGCCGTGAGATTCCCCTTGGTCTTCTCCGACATCAGGCTCAGGGTATCGATGGTCTGCCGGGCGCCGATGATGTCTACCTGCGGCTGCGCTCCTTGCTGCCGCATCAGTCCGAGTTGCAGCATTGCAGTCATGTAGAGGGAAGCGAGAAAGCGCTCGAACGTGATCTCAAATTCTTTCGCCGAACGCCCGCTCAATTCCACCTGTGTATCCAAATCTTTAGCAGACTTCTTGTAAGCCGCCGCCTGTGCCTCCTGCTCAGCCGAAGTCGGAGGCGCCGGCATCTCACTCTCATCTGCAGTGGATTCCGCCGTTGGCGCGGGCTGAGGTGGTGTCGGTGCCGATTCTTTGGGCGCACTCGCCACCGGCTCCGCGGGCGCGCTTTCCTCCGGCAGGTCGGAGCGCAATTCGCCATCCGGCGTAAACAGCCGCCGGTCGGTCACGGTAAAGCTGGATTCTTCTCGTCTCTTTTCAGCCATAAGTCTTCCTCACCCAGAGGCTTGTCTAAACAAAATCATGCTGGACGCTGCTCGCGGGAACTTTCATTCCGCTGCAGCATTTCCTGGCGTAGAGGCAATTGCACCACTGTCGCCTTCGTCGTACCAATCTTAACTTCCCGGCCCGGAGCGCCTACCTCCCGCCGGATGTATCCCAGGGCGATGGTCCTGTGCTCAGCTGAGGGCAAGGCGGCGACGCTGGTAATTTCTCCAATGTCCTTATCGTTGGCGGCAACCTTGCTGCCCGGTGTCACCGGCGCATCCGCCAGAAATCCTGTGAACTTGCGATGTACGGCCCCTCGCGACCGGATGCGTTCCACGATCTCCTGCCCGACATAACACCCCTTACTGAAGTTAAGGGCCCGGTCCTGCTCCGTCTCTTGCGGCAGATCCCGCTCGCGGATATCGATGCCATAGGCGGGGACGCCGGACTCGATCCGCTCCAGTTCAAGAGTCTCGAATCCAACGGGGGTCGCGCCTGCCGCCAGCAAGGAGTTCCACAACTGCCTTACATCTTTAGCCGGGAGCCAGATCTCATAATTGTTGCGTTCGCCGCGAACCAGCGTGCAATCGATTCCTTGCCACGAGCTCGATTGAATCTCCAAGCTCTGCATCTCCGGCACAGGCAATCCGCTGGCCGTCAGCATATCTCGCGACCGTGGGCCGCCGATCCCCAGCGCGGTCAGTTCCTCGCTGAGATTCTTCACTTCGACATCATCCATGATGATGTAGTGATCGAAGGTGGAGAGAATCTTCTCCGCCTGGCTCAGGTCCGTATCCACCGCGATCGATTCGCCGCGATTGTATGCATACAGATCTCCGAGGATGCGCCCCTGCGGATTCAGCAGGAAGGCATAGACTCCGCGGCCGACGGCCAGATCGCGAATGTTATTGGTCACCATTCCATTCAGCCAGCGCATGCGATCTTCGCCGGTTAAGGAAATCTTCGCGCGGCATCCAAGGTCATAGACTCCGCACCCGCTGCGCAAAGCCGCAAGCTCTTCCCGGGGATCTCCAAAGCGAGCCGCCGTTGTAGCGCCGCGATACTCGCCCACGCTCGCTGCTCCTAACCCCTCGCTTTGTGCCTGAAGTGCCGTAACCTTCATGTTGTATTCGATTATAGCGAGTGTGTTAACGTTCCATCCCGTGGACGGGAAAAGGCCAGCGCGCAAGAGGATCGCCGTAATCCCCGGCGACGGCATCGGCAAAGACGTGATTCCTCAGGCGATCAACGTGATCCAAGCGTCAGGCGCGCCGGTTGACCTGACCGAATTCGATTGGGGTGCCGATCGCTACCTGCGCGACCAGACAACCGTCCCGCCCGACGGCTTCGCCACGCTGGCCCGCGACTTTGATGCCATCCTCGTCGGAGCTTTCGGCGATCCGCGGGTCAAAACCAATATTCACGCGAAGGAAATTCTGCTGGGCATGCGCTTCAGGATGGACTTGTACGCGAATGTCCGCCCGGTTCGCCTGCTCGATGCGGGACTATGCCCGCTGAAAGGCGTCGAGCCGAAGGACGTCGACTTTGTTGTGCTCCGCGAAAACACCGAAGGCGTTTACACCGATGCTGGAGGCGTCTTCAAGCAGGGAACTCCCGACGAGATCGCCACCCAGGAAGACATCAACACCCGCAAAGGCGTCGAGCGCATCATCCGCTACGCCTTCGAGTACTGCAAAACGCACTCCAAGCTGGACGGCTCCCCGCGCGCGAAAGTTCTGATGTGCGACAAGTCCAATGCCATGACCCACGCGGGAGGCCTTTGGCAGCGGGTCTTTAAAGAAATTGCCGCCGAGTACTCACAGATCACCGCCCAGCACATGTACGTCGATGCCCTCTGCATGCAGATGGTCCGCGACCCGCGCCAGTTCGATGTCATTGTCACCAATAACATGTTTGGCGACATCATCACCGATCTTGCCGCCGGACTGCAGGGAGGCCTCGGGATGGCCGCCAGCGGCAATATTCACCCTGGCCGCACCAGCATGTTCGAGCCCGTCCATGGATCTGCTCCGCCCATCGCAGGCAAGAACATTGCGAATCCATTTGGAGCAATCCTGACCGCCGCCATGATGCTGCGTTACCTGGAATTGTTCTCCCAGGCGAACAAGATCGAAGCCGCCGTGCTCGAAGCCGTACGCCAGAAGAAGACCACGGAAGATATCGGCGGGAACCTAGGCACGCGCGAAGCGGGGCAGTGGGTGGCGGAAGCGGTATCACGCTGAACATTCGAGGTGGCAGCGTTTCTGAACGGCGAACTCGACAAAATCAATCCGTGTCAATCCGCGTAAATCCCTGGCAACTAAGCCCGTAAACTATCGATGCACCCCCACCAGCAGCGCCAATTCCCGCCACTTCCACTGGCAATCCACATCAGCGAACCCGATCTCCCGCAGCCAGCCAAGCTGCGTCTCGAAATCCAGCAGCTTGTTGGAAGGATCCTCGGTTTCTACGGTGAAGCCGATGCGCAGCAAAAACTCCTCATGCAGGCGCGCCGAGGGCGACGACACATGCTCCAGGTTGCAGAACACGCCTCCGGGATTTAGCAGGCCAAACACTTCCCGATAGAGCGCGCGCTTGCGCTCATGCACCAGGTGATGAATCGCGAAGCTGGAGATCACTGCGTCGAAGGACCCCAGCGGTGGCAGAGAGGAGTCCATATTGTGGTCAACGACGCGGACCCGCGAATCGCCGGCAAAGCGCTTTCGCGCAGCCTGCAGCATGGCCGGCGAAAAATCGATCGCTACCGCTTCCGTCTCCGGGTGAGCGCTGCGCGCCAGTGCCAGCAGACGCCCATCTCCCGTGCCCAGATCGAGCATTCTCCGAGTTGCGGCGGGGATGAACTCCAGCAACGCCGCCTCGCCCTCGCCGCGATGCGAAATCAAATCCGCCCGCTCCATGTAGTCGCGCACGTGTTCCGCCGATTGCCAAAGATTCACAGGATTGCCAGTCGACATGCGCGAGAGTATAGGGAAAACGTATAGACTCGAACCAATGAATACAGGCGAAGGGCAGTTCTACAGGGTTCTCCGGCTGCTTTTTTGGGTTGTGCTGACGGCGGCGCTGTTGCCGCTTTACGTTGTCGGACAAGATCAGGCCGTTCCAGCCGCGCAAGCTCCCACTACCACGCAGGAGCCCACTAAGCCCGTTCCGCCGCCCGAAAATCCGCACCAGCCGGCAGACAACGCCCAGCAGCCCTCCGACAACGAAGTAAAAATCACGCCGCGCCAGGCCGAGGAACTCTTCCACTCGGTCGACGAGATCATGCAGTTCGACAGCAAGCAGACCGGACTGCCTATCAAGCACGAGGTCAAGCGCAAGCTGACTAGCCGGGATGAGGTCTACGCGTACCTGACCAAGCACCTCAACGATGAAGATGCCCAGCGCCTCCGCCGCAGCGAACTCGTGCTGAAGAAGTTCGGCTTGCTGCCGCGCAACTTTAATCTCGAAACATTTCTGGTCGCGCTTCTAAAAGAGGAAGTCGCTGGCTACTACGATCCAAAAACGAGGACCGTCAATTTGCTCGACTGGGTTCCCATCGAAGAGCAGGAACCTGTCATGGCCCATGAACTCACTCACGCCCTGCAGGACCAGGACATCAACCTGCAAAAGTGGATGAAGAAGGGCGATAAGGATCTAGCCGAGATCCGCAAAGATCCCACGCCCGCGGATATCGAAAACGACGAGATCGACAATGCCCGCGAAGCTGTCATCGAAGGCCAGGCGCAGGCCATGATGTTTCAGTACGCCATCGCTCCGACCGGGCATACCATCACCGCCAATCCCGCGCTGGTCGACGCCATGCAGGAAGAAACCTTGACCGGAACCTCAAGCACCAAGGTTTTCAACCAAGCTCCAATCTTCCTCAAGGAATCGCTCACCTTCCCCTACAGCTACGGCATGGGATTCGTGATCAAGCTGATGCAGCAGGGCGGGAAAGAGAAGGCATTCGATGGCGTGCTGCGAAATCCTCCGCACACCACGCGCCAGATCATGCAGCCCGAAACATACCTGGCAGGCGAGAGGATCGAACCCATGCGGGTCCCAGACTTCAAACGTGACTTCAAGGACTACAACAAGTTCGATATCGGGGCTATGGGAGAATTCGATGTAGCGGTGCTCATTGAGCAATACGCTGACAAGAAGCTCTCGAAGAAAATGTATCCGGAATGGCGCGGCGGCTATTACTACGCAGCGAAACCCAAGGCCGATACGGCTGCGCCGCTCGCTCTTCTCTATGTGTCACGCTGGTCCAGTCCTGAATCGGCGGCTGCGTTTGCCGGGATCTACGCCGCATCGCTGAAAGAACGCTATAAGAAGCTGGATGATACGAGTAACTCGCAATCGTCGCCACCGACCGCGGATGCGAAAGGCGACTCTGCTCCTGCTCCCCTGCAAGGCCGCCATGCATGGAACAGCGAAGAGGGCACGATCGTGATTGAGCAAAAGGACGACACCGTGCTGGTTAGCGAGAGTCTTGATCCTGCGACCATGTCAGCTCTTGAAAGCGAGGTGTTCGGGGTGGCTTCAAAGTAGTGGCACTGCTCGCTTTCGCTTCGCTGGACAGCCCAAGAGGCTGTCTCTACGCCAGTTCTTCGACTCAAGGTCGCAGCTATTCTGCCGATGGGACAGATGTTGGTACTCTGCTGCGGAGGTCCAGCTTGGCAGACTGCGAACGGCTTTCTACATGTCCTTTTTTTCAGAGATTGAGTTTTCTGCCAAGAACTGCTGAGGGCCTGGTACAAATCTACTGCCGCGGCGATCACAAGAGCTGTGCCAGATTCAAGGTCATGTCTGCAGGTGTTGTGCCTCCGCTGGACCTGTTCCCCAATGAGAGCGAGCGCGCCCTGCGGATCCTGAATAGGTCTGAACAGCCGTAGCAAATCACTGCGACGATCGTATTGCCCTGAATCTCTGATCAACGTACTATTTTTTCTTCTTCTTGTTTTCCTCTTCGGGCAGCGCTCCCAGAAAATGCTGCACCTTGGCGGGAACGACGATTTCTTTTCCTGCGCGCTCGATGGTCAGTTTTCGTTCCTGCCCCGGCGTTCCTCCCAGCAGCGCCCAGACTTGCCCCATGGTCGATCCATGCACTGGAATGCTGTCCACCACGGCCAGTTCATCTCCCGCTTGCACACCCGCCACCGAGGGTTTGCCGTCGAACTCGGCAACGCTGAGAATGGTGTACCGTCCATCATCTTCCGGCCGCAGCACGAGCCCAACCACGTCAAAGTCCGGGAACCGCGTCATTTTTCCGATATCGAAGTAAATGGTGGAGTGCGCGTAGTCCAGCCCCACGCGATAACTCAGAAGCATGTCGGATCCGAGCAGGCCTATAGTTGGCATCCCAGCGCGCTTCTCAAAGAAATCCACCGTCGCCTTCGATGCGGCCACGAATGGCACATCGGTCAGGAACAGCG
>QHVR01000389.1 GCA_003223595.1 Acidobacteriota bacterium | reverse complement strand
CTCGCCGGAGGCTACGCGGAATGGCTCTGTTTTCATGGTTGCTCACGATCCAGCAAAAGCCCTATTGCTCTCGCAGGCATGTTGTCCGAAGCTACAAATTAGAGATGACAATTTGACGCGAAGCGATGGCGGTGAAATTCGCCATAAAGGATTAGCGAGTGAAAACAGAAACGGTGGTAGTCACCGGCGCATCCGCAGGTCTGGGCAGAGCCATTGCCAGAGAATTCGGAAGGCATGGTGCGAATGTGGCGTTGATTGCGCGTGGCGTCGATGGGCTGAAGGCTGCCCAGCGTGAAATCGAAGAACTGGGAGGGCGCGCGCTTATCTTGCCGCTTGACGTAGCGGATAGCAAAGCGGTGGAAACAGCGGCCGCTACAGTCGAAGATCAGCTGGGTCCGATCGATGTCTGGGTCAACGACGCTATGGTTTCCGTGTTCTCGCCGGTGAAAGAAATGTTGCCGGAGGAGTATAAGCGCGTGACGGACGTGACATATTTGGGATTCGTCTATGGCACGCTGGCGGCACTGAAGCGGATGTTGCCGCGCGATCGGGGAACCATCGTTCAAGTGGGATCGGCCCTGGCTTATCGCAGCATCCCCTTGCAGAGTGCATACTGCGCCGCCAAGCACGCGATTTCGGGATTTACGGATTCCTTGCGGTGCGAACTGATTCACGACAAGAGCAGAGTTCACGTCACGATGGTTCAGATGCCGGCGCTCAACACTACGCAGTTTGGCTGGGTGAAGAGCCGATTGAAACACAAGGCGCAACCGGTCCCGCCGATTTTCCAGCCGGAGGTAGGCGCGCGGGCGGTGTACTGGGCGGCGCATCACAAGCGACGTGAGCTGTACGTCGGCATGTCTACTGTGGAAGCGATTGTGGGCAATAAGATCGCCCCCGGAATGCTGGATCACTACTTAGGGCGGACGGGCTACGCTTCCCAGCAAACGTCGCAGCCAGAATCTCCGGACCGTGCCAACAACCTGTGGGAGCCGCTGGCTGGAGATCACGGGGCGCACGGGGCATTTGACCAGCGTGCCAGCGGGAAGAGCTGGGAACTCCGTGTAAGCCTGAACCGCGTGTGGCTGGCGGCAGGTTTCACGCTTGGAGCGGCAAGCGCAATTTTGGCGGGATTGAGAAGGAGTGGACGTAAGCAGGACAGGAGATCTGTTCAGCGAATCCTCCGCAACGCGGCGTAGCGCAGTCAAAACCCTTGCTTCTCTTGCAGGCGGCTCCGGTACGATGCGACTTCTTTCTTCAACATCTGTTCCGCCTGCGCGAGAGTCAGGTTGTCGGGTACGCGCTTGAACTCACTGCGAGAAAACTGCTGCTGCTCGCCGATGGTCTTGAAGAAAAGTGCCCTTCCCGTCATGTGGACGTTTAGTACTGTCAACTCCCAATACCCAGGGGCGACTGGCTCTTGTCTGACCTCGAAGCTGCCACCTTTGTCGAGATGCCCCAGCAAGCCGCCAAGGAACTTGACGCCGTTGGTCAGATGTCCGCTCATCTGCGCGAGCCGGTTCTGTTTCTCGTCTACCCATAGGCTGCCGTCCATGGCATGAAAGACTTCCTCCTCGAAACTATGGGAGCGGAAATGCGGATTGGGTTTGAAATTGAGCTGCACCCGGTCGCCCTGGCGGCCGCCATAGGTGTAAATAAATGCCTCCGGTAGCATTTTCAGCATGCGCCGGCTTCGGGAATAGTCTTCGCTCTTTTCTTTCCTCGATTTTTGCGCTGCCGCCGGATTGTTCACGAGCTGCTGGATGCGACTTTCGGCTTTTTCTTCCTCCGTTTTGTCGGGTGGATGACCGTTGATCAGGACGGGAAGCTGCAACTCTCCTTTGGTCGTCTGGATCACCTCGTCGACTTCGCTGCCGGACTCCGGCTTGCGGGTTTCAATGCGAAAGATCCAGTGAGTTTTGTCCTGATCCTCTGTGCGCAGTTCATTGTCGATAACGCGGCGGGCGAGATCGTTTGCCGAAATAGCAGGCGACTGAGCTACAAGGGTTGACTGAAATATGGGGAGAGAACAAAAGCAGACAAGGACCGGCATCATCCGCAAAAGCGAGTACGCTTCGCCATGGATGTGCTTTCTCAGTCGCGATACCAGCCATGCCGGGTGAGCGGCAGGGCGTCCTCGGGTAAACCTTTCAACAGCAACGTATGATAATTGTTCAGGCGCCGGACCTGCATTGCATGCTCCTGCAAGCGTCGCACCCGCTCCGGCAGCGTTAGTCCATAGGTGCTCGCGGGCCCCTGACTCCGAACCCTCCGCCGCCGCCGGAGCGGTGTTCGTAGGGACTAGATCGCCATCCTGAAAAACGTTACGGTCGACGAACGATACCCCATCGTTATCGTTATTGCTCACCGTATGTTCCTCAATCAGCAGTTTTCTGTATTGCCGTACCCCAAAAATGCCCTGAACGAACGCTACGTACTGGGCACCATGTTCTATGATGAAAATCGACTGAACTGCGGGTCGGAAAATAGCCATTGAGTGACGTCATCCAAAGCCCTCCGCTACGCCCGTGATCAAAGCCGACGCCTACTTCTTCGATATCGATGGCACGCTGATGGTGAGCCGTGACTTGGTGCACTGGCACGCGATGCACCAAGCCATGCTCGAGGTGTATGGTCTGGATGCCAATTTCGACGGGATTCCTTACCACGGCAAGACGGATGTTGCGATCCTGCGGATGGCACTGACGCGGCGAGGGATCTCGGAGGCCACATTCGCTCACAAACTGGCTGCGGCACTGGGAGTCGTTCGTAGAGAAGTATCCGCCAATGTGGCGGGATTAAAACCGGACGTATGCGCATCTGTGCCAAAGTTATTAGCCGAGATTCGGGAACTCGACAAGTTGCTTGGAGTCGCCTCCGGGAATCTGGAGAGCGTTGGGTGGCACAAGCTTACGGCTGCCAGCATTCGCCATTTTTTCGCCTGCGGAAGCTTCGGGGATGACTTTGAACTGCGAGTCGGAATCTTTGATCACGCAGTTTCGACGGCAAAGAGCCGTTTGGGAAATTCGGCTTCGGTGTGCTTTTTCGGGGATACCCCTGACGATATCCACGCTGCCCGCATGGTGAATGCGCAAATAGTCGCCGTGGGTACCGGGATCTTCCCCGTAGCAGAGCTGGCGCGCTTCGAACCAGATCTCTGTTGCGAATCCTGCGCTGAGATGCTGGGGCGGCTTGAGTGACTTTGGTGCGGGACGTGGCGTCCAGAGCTCTTGCCCCAGCTAAGTACCCGGCGTAGGCTTCGGTCAGAGTCGACATCTACAGTGTTCTCTGTATTCATGAAGAAATTTCCGGTCCTGATG
>QHVR01000388.1 GCA_003223595.1 Acidobacteriota bacterium | reverse complement strand
CGCACCGGCCGACGCCAGTTCAGGACTGATTTCTTTCGCTGCCTTGAGCAAGGCCGCCCAGTCCGCGTTGAAAAGCGACGGTGGGAAGTATGAAGCGGCTGCGCAGGAGTGGGGCTTCCGTATTGGAAGCCAGATCTACGAGGCTTACCTCGCGGGTAGGATTGCGCCTGCGGGGCTCCGCCGCCTGTTCCTGGCCCATTTGTACGAGCCGGGAGTCGCTCGCAAAATGTGCGCAGCGGTGATCAGCAGGCTGCGCTCCTTCGCTCGCTCCCTTACCCGCGCGGCGCACGCCTGAATTGCCTGATGCTAAGCTAGAGTTCGCGTCGGCTGAATGCTGACTGCGACGTGCCGCGTGAACGCCGAATCCATTCGCAAACTCTTCCAGCAGGTGCGCCAGGGCGAACTGTCTCCTGACGACGCCGTCGACCGGCTGCGTCACTTGCCCTTCGAAGACCTCGGCTTCGCCAAGGTGGACCACCATCGTGCGCTGCGCAACGGCATGCCTGAGATCATTCTCGGAGAAGGAAAGACGCCTGCGCAGGTTGCGGGCATCTTCTCGCGCCTGGCCAAGCATGGCGGAAACGTGCTCGCCACGCGAGCGACCGAGAAGCAGTTCCAGGCGGTAAAGAAGAAGATTCGCGGCGTCGAGTACCGGGAACTGGCGCGCGCGATCGTGCTGCAGAAAGATCCCACCAAGTATGGCAAGGGCGTGATTGCGGTGGTTTCGGCGGGAACCAGCGATATTCCGGTCGCCGAAGAGGCGGTGGTCACTGCCGAACTGATGGGCAATGAAGTTCAGCATCTCTATGATGTGGGAGTCGCGGGCATACACCGCCTGCTTGCCAATCGCGAGAGTCTGACCAAGGCTCGCGTAGTGATTGTTTGCGCCGGCATGGAAGGTGCGCTGCCCAGCGTGGTCGGCGGGTTAGTCGGAGTTCCGGTGATCGCGGTCCCGACCAGCATCGGCTATGGAGCTTCCTTCAAAGGCATGGCGGCGCTGCTGGGAATGTTGAATTCCTGCGCGTCCAACGTCAGCGTGGTAAATATTGATAACGGGTTCGGGGCGGGTTATGTGGCGTCGCTGATCAATCGCTTGCCCTGAAGCTTCTGGCCATTTTCTAAGAATACGGAGCACATAATGTCAGGATCCACTCAATCGCAAGAAAGCTTTCTTTCGCGTCGCGGCTTTTTTGGCTGGGCCACCTCGCTGGCTGGAGCGCTGGGCATGGCGCCGCTGGTGATGTCCGCCAAAGCCGTTTCCTCGCCGACGACTTCGTCGCCAGCAGGTTCTTCGGATGGTGAGGATTACTACGCCAAGCTTGGGGTTCCGACCATCATTAACGCGGCCGGTACGTATACCACGCTGACAGCTGCCTGCATGCCTCCGGAAGTTTTGGCGGCGGTGCAGAAGTCTGCGCTTCATCCGGTGCGCTTGCACGAGCTGCAGCAGAAGGCGGGTGAGTACGTCGCGCGCCGCCTGAAGTGTGAGGGAGCAGTCGTCACCTCGGGCGCCTCGGGGGCCATCAGTCTGGCCACTGCCGCATGCCTGCAGTATGCCAACAACATCAACGTTCTGGACATGCCTCAAGGGATCGAGGGCAAGAAGAATCAGGTCATCGTGCAGCAGGCGCATCGTTATGGATATGACCGCGCCATGTATCTCTGCGGTGCGCGGGTGACCGAGGTGGTCACACTCGACGACTACAAGCGCGCATGCGATGCAGGCAACGCCGTGATGACAAATTTCTTCAACGCGGCGGAGGACGAGGATGGCATCGCCGGAAGCGCACAGATTGGCCGGGAAGAGTGGCTGCGAGTGGCGCACGAGTACAAGATTCCCTGCCATCTGGATGCTGCGGCCGACATGCCTCCGATCTCGAATTTATGGAAGTACACCGGCATGGGTTTCGATCTCGTAGCATTCTCCGGCGGCAAGGGAATGCGCGGTCCGCAAAACGCGGGACTGCTGCTGGGACGGAAGGTCCTGACCGATCTGGCGCATGCCAACAACAATCCGGGCGACGGAATCGGCCGCGGCATGAAGGTGGCGAAGGAGCAGATTGTGGGCATGGTGGCGGCAGTCGACTGGGTTCTCTCGCACACGGAAGAGTCCATGCAGGGCGACTACCAGAAGCGGGCCGATCTAATCGCCCGTGCGGTAAAGGGCATCCCTTCGGTCAGGACGGAAACAGTAGTTCCCAGGATCGCCAACCATGTTCCTCATCTGCTGATACGCTTCGACCCGGCGGTCACTGGCGTCACAACTGATCAGATCGTCGAGAAGTTGCGCACAGGTACGCCTTCCATTGAACTGAATCCGAACACCGGGCAAAAGCCCAACCAGGGCATCCCGGCGGACGCAAACACCCTAGTGGTCGGAGTCTGGATGTTGCAGCCCGGCGAAGATGCCATCGTGGGTAATCGAATTCGCGCGGCGCTCACGAAAAGAGGGTGACGGGCAGGCCCGATATTGTGTCAGTGAGTGCGATGGCGATTTTTCGCCAACCATGTTTCCGCACCTTTGGTTATCCGCAGCAATTACCAACGAAAGCTGGCTATTTTAATCTCCTCAGGTGTCGAATCTAAGCATGCGACGACTAACGAGCAGTGGGTCGAAGCCGTTTTCCATGTGCCGGAATCATTGAGCCAGGTGTCGCTGCAGATAACGGTTCGCGCCCGGTGCTTGCCCTGGAGTTCGGCATCGTAGGTGAACGTGTAATGCGATACGGCGGCGTTCGGGCCGAAGGTCGCCACCTTCACGTCGCTGATGGTGCCACTTTTCCACTTGCTTTTCTTGTTCTGCAAATCCTTGATGAAGTCCTCTTTGCTTTGCCAATCGCCCCAGCTGTTTCCCGCGACGAATCCGTCCGCCAGATGCTGCTGAGCCCATGAGGCGTCGTTTTTCATCTGTGCATTTCTGGACTCCTGCTGCAGTTGCTTGATCTGGTCGGCGACGTCGCCGCCTGTCTGGGCGTTAAGGGTGAGGCAGAGAGCCAGGAAACAGAGCAGGCTGATGGCAATAGCGATTCTTGTTGTCAATGTGTTATGTCCTCCGTAGAGCGGCAACGATTTGACGGCTTTTAAACCTTAGCCTTCAGACGTCGTAGAAACTGAGCGATAGTGCTCACTACGCAGCAGTGCGGGTCTGAAGGTAGTGAAGCCATTTCATTGACGGGTTCTGAGCGTAACAATCGAGATTTGTGCAATTTTGAACAGACGCTCATTGCCAGTCTCAACATAATGATTGTGAGCAGACCTCGGGGGAGGGCTGTTCAAAACTTACGTCCTACAGACCAGAGGAGGAGTATGCGTCGAATTGCTTTAGCGGCACTTGGTTTCGCTCTGCTGTTATCCGCAGTCCCGTTGTTCTCGCAAACGAATGCAACCACAGAGAAGACACTCGAGAGTAATGAAAAATCTGGCTGGCAAGCGTGGAAAGATCATGACGCAAAGCAGGCGGTAGCATGGTTCACAGATGACTCCATAAGCATCGCCGATGGCGGGGTATTCAAGGGCAAGGAGCAGCTTGTGAAAAGTATTACGGATGCGAGATGTGTGGTCAACAGCTTCTCGCTCTCCGATTTTTCCTATACGTGGCTCGACAAAAATACCGTCGTTATGACCTACACGGGGACGCAGGACGCGACTTGCGACGGCAAAAAGCAAGGGGGAAAGGTTTTCGCCACATCCATCTGGCAGAAGAAAAGCGGCAAATGGTTGTCGCCATTCCACCAAGAAACCGAAGCAGGGAGCATGTAAGTGGTGACGAAAATTCCCACCCAAGTTCAGGAGCTTGGGTGGGGGGCTTGCTCCTGCCAAGGGAGCACGGGCGCTGGGGATGAGCTGCTGGCGAGTGGTCGGCAAACAGGAAGCTATGCAGTTGTTGTGCCCAAGGCTGCAAACTTCTAGGCATACACCGCCAACGCCGACTGGTTGGCAAAGTTCTGTTCCTGTTCGCCCTCAGCTTCCCGTCCTCGCAGGTACGTATCCTTATGTTGCGGGTTCAGTTTCCGTGCGCGACAGTTCTCTTTCTCGCAGCCAAGTGAA
>QHVR01000387.1 GCA_003223595.1 Acidobacteriota bacterium | reverse complement strand
CGCTGCCGCTCGATTCTTCGCCATCGGCAGTCATTCCGCCAAAGGTGAATGAGGGTGCAGAACCGACTATGTTGCTGGGCGCATGCTCAACTGGTGGTGCGGCCTTCTCTGCAACCACGACTGGCGGCGCAGCTGGTGCTTTCTCGACTGCGACGGCTTCCGTTCGTTCGCGTGCTGGAGCCGTTGCGCTGGCTGCTCCTCCGGTGGAGGGCGCCGCGCTCGGAGCCGAAAATAAATTCATGGCCGGGTGCGATTCCGGCTGTGCGACAGGTTTCTTCGGTTCCTCGGCATCGACCTCGAGCAGGTCATCGTCGTGTGCAGGGGACACAGTGCTCGCGACCGCAGCAGGGGCGGGCCAGGCCGGCGTCGGCTTTACCACGGGCGTCGACGTCGCCTCGGTTGTCAGCGGCGTCGCGACGGGAGCTGCTGCCTTTATATCCGGAACTGCGGAAGCGACCGGCTTCCCTGGAGCGGTCACGGCTGGTGGGGCTGGCGGAGTTGTTGGTCTGGCAGGTTCGCCTTTGCGCAACAGGCCCCGCGCTACGCGCAACGTACCTTTGGACTGTTCAATATTTATGGGTTTGGTCAGGACAAGATTGGCGCCGATGCGAAACGCCTTTGCCACCCCCGCCTGACCTTCCACTACGGCTACGGCAAGCGACGTCTGGTTGGAGGTCGAGTTGCGCGCGCTTTTGAACAACAGGGTGGCATTCTGCTCGTTATCGCAGTCCACCACAACAGCGTCGAAGTGTTGGCCCATCAGCTTCTTGACTGCAGCGAATGGTTCGGTGCAGGCCTCGACAGTGAACTCGAGTTCGCTCAGGACTTGCGTCACCGTGCGAGCGGTTTTTTCCTCGGGGCAGAAGAGAAGAGCTGAGTAACCCATAGAGTCATCCTAGGAACAGGGGTAAGACCCGGCAAGTTACGCAGGTAATTTCCGCATACAATGGCGGCCATGCGCCTGCCGTGGTGGCTCAAGATTGGCTGGACCGTTTGGCTTCTGGTGTGGGCACCCCTGTACTGGCGCCAGTATGGACCGCAAAATTTCCTTTATTTCTGCGATATCGGAAACATTCTGATCGGAGTTGGGCTGTGGCTCGAAAGCGCCTTAATCTTCTCGTGGGTGGCTTGCGGCGTGCTTTTATTCCAGACCCTCTTCACCATGGATCTCCTAGGCACGCTGCTAACGGGACATCACCTGATCGGCGGCACGGAATATATGTTCGATCCGCACTTGAGCCTGGCGGTTCGGCTGTTGAGTTTGTTTCACCTCGTGACTCCACCGCTCCTGCTCTGGGCAATTTGGCGATTAGGATATGACCCGCGCGGATGGAAGTTGCAGACGGTTTTGACGTGGATCGTGATTCCGATTAACTACTACTGGCGTCCTGAGCAGAACGTGAATTGGGCGCGAGGACTCTTTTATCAGGAGCAGCACTTCGTACCGGGCATCGTTTACCTATTCGGTTATCTGGTCGCTGTCCCTTTACTCATCTACTTCCCCACACACGTGTTCCTAGAGCGATGGGCGACGCGGCGCCAACGCAGTTCGTTGGGTTAGGCGCTAAAAGACTTTCCAAACAAACTGGGCTATGAGCAGGAACATCGCCAGCAAAAACAGGCCGATCCAGAGCAGGAAATTTGCTGTCAGTTTGGGGGATTGAATCTCTTTCTTGTCCATAGGCGAGAGTACTCCTCACTTCATGCTTGGGGTGAGTGTTAGGCGAATTTTCACTAGCTCAAACCCTTTCATCGGCCCTTGTTCCCATCCCCTTGCTGCTTTCGCAGTGTCGATTCGCTCGGCGGATATTCGATCGATCCTTTGAAGGACGAGATTTCATCCGGATGGAAGTCGGGGAATGGCAACTGCTTTCCATCGCGCAAATCCGCAATCTTTTTCGCGGCGTTCTCTGCTTTCTGCTGCTGCACTCCCGCGTCGCGGCTGAGATAAAGAGTCTGCGAGGGCAGGGCCAGGGTGCCGCCAGAATTTTCGACCACGTCGAGGATGCGCAGCAGCAAGTCTTCGCGGATGGCCGCGTACTCGTTGTACTCCCGCGTCAGGATGTACGCGAACACTTCGATGCTCAATGCGCTGGCGGCAACATCGGTCAGCCGCACCCGCACGCTGGCGGTCTCAATCTTGGGATGACTATAGAGTAGCTTGCGCACTTCCGTGAGCACGAAGCGGATGTGGTCCGGCTTGGAATCCACTCGCAAGCTGAGACTCGTCTTGAAAAGAATTTTGTCGCGGCGGCTGAGATTTTCCAGGTTGATCGTGGCCACCGTTCCGTTCGGGATCGCAACCAGGGTGCGCTCATCTGTGCGGATGCGCGTGGAGCGTAGGCCAATATCTTCAACTGTGCCAGTGCGGTCGCCGAAGCGGCAGACATCTCCCACGCGAAAGACTTCGTCGCCCAGAACGGAGACACCGCCGAACAGGTTCTCGATCGTTTTCTGCGCGCCGAAGCCGATCGCGAGACCGCCGATCCCGAGCCCGGCCAGGGCGGTGCTCATGTTGAAGCCCAGATTCCCCAGCACTGCCAGAACGCCTAGGACGAAGATGGCGGGTTTGAGGATGCGCTCGCTCATCAGCACCAGGGATCCGGTCCCGGCGTGTCCACGGACGAGGGCGCGGGTGCGCACGCGGTGCAGCGACCAGCGAACGAATCGCCACACGATCCAGGTGGCACTCAGAATCAGGGCGACGGACGTGACTTCGAAGTAGTAATGCCGCGGCAGCAGCGGCATCCGCAGATAGACCATAAAGGCCTGGTGAATGAGCGTTCCGGCCAGCAACCATGCGGGCCCGGAGACCGAGCGCCAGTTGGCTACTTCCAATTGCCCTCGCCTCCGCGCCCACCAGCGCAGCGGGACCTCGAGCAATGCCAGAATCAGCCATCCCAGTGCTGCCGCCACTGGAACGGCCAGCAGCATCGCGGCCCATTGCCATAACGGCATGCCGGCAAACTGGTGCTTCACCAGGACGCTGGGAAGTTTGTGCTCCACCTGCCGTGCTTCTACCTGGTCAGAAAGTTCCGGTATTTTGGCGAGCGTGTCAGCGGAAATGAGCCAGATTTTTCCGGCGCTTGGATCGGAGACTCGCACCACGTCGAGATCGACTTCGACATCGCCAGCCGTCATCGTGCCCAGTTTCTGGCGGCCAAGCGCGACACCTTCCTGCGGTGTACCTTCGGGCTGATTGTAGCGGCTCAGATTTCCGCTGAAGGCATGATCCAAAACGAATTTCAGCTTCGAGGCGATCTGCTCGCCTTCCGTCTGCCGCCGCGCAGCGGACATCTGCAGGTATTGTGCGGCGATGCTGTAATCGCCATCCTGCGCTGTTTTCAGGAATCCAAGGATGGCGTTCGACGGGGTGTTACGCCCGAGCGGGTCTGTAGTCGCATTCGAGTTGGCTACCGGAGTCGCGGGTTGCAGCGCTTGCGTGAGCGCGGCTTGTGCCCCGATCGGCATGGTCAGGCTCGGA
>QHVR01000136.1 GCA_003223595.1 Acidobacteriota bacterium | reverse complement strand
ACCGACTTTGGGGCCTTCATTGAGATCGAAGACGGCATCGATGGTTTGGTTCACGTGAGCAATCTGAGCTGGACCAAGCGCGTGAAGCATCCGTCTGAAGTTTTGAAGAAAGGCGATCGCGTGAAGGCGATTGTGCTTGCCATCGAACCTGACAAGCGCCGTCTGTCCTCGGGCGTGAAGCAACTGCAGCCCGATATCTGGGAATCGTTCTTCGCGAGCCATCACGTTGGCGACGTGGTGCACGGGAAAGTCTTGCGGGTCGCCGCATTCGGCGCATTTGTCGAGATCGCCGAGGGAGTCGAAGGCCTCTGCCACAAGTCCGAAGCCGCCGATGAAAATGGACAGCCGTTGCATCTCGAGCCCGGCTTGGAGCACGACTTCAAGATCATCAAGATGAATCCGGAAGAGAAGAAAGTCGGCCTGAGCATCCGCGCGGTCGGCGAAGAAGCTTCGCGTTCCGAGGTCGAGGCTTACAAGCAGCCGGTGTCGAGCACCAGTTCGACCATCGGCGAGCTGATCTCCTGGAAGCGCGCCAGCAACGAAGGCAACTGAACTTCACTCCTTACAACTCACGTAGGGACAGCCCTTGGGCTGTCCCGCGAAGCTCAGCGAGCGCGCCCGGGACGCAAACAGGGCGTGCGCAACACCGCTTGGATCGTCAAGAAAAAATTTGTCGGACCAACGGGTCCGGCGCCACGTGGGCATCGGTCGGCCCGGCGTTTTCGCTGTTACGTGGCTATTAGCGGCGCGCGCATTCTGCTCGTCTTCAGTAAGCGCGAAATCATCCAGAGAGATCCAATAAACAAAAAGGGCGACGAATAGAATCCCGGAGCGGGCCGCGCGACGCTGACCGTGGCAACCGTGTGCCCGAGGATTGTAACCAACGTGTGCCCCAGGCTGTTGAGGAGCATGATCAGCGCATAGAACCATGCGAGCGGCCGCAGCCAGTGCGGGTTGCGGGTAGCCAACGGGGTTAGCGCGAAACAGATCGCGACGGCAACGAGTAATCCCACCAGCCATTCACGGAATTGAAATGTGGGCATAGGAAACCATCCCCAGCGCGCGCGCATAGCCGTGACCGTGGGATTGTAGATGCCCAGAAATCCGGTAAACGCTTCGTCAACGACGTGCAGGGCGAAGGCGACGGTGAGCGCTAACCACGGCCAGCCAAATCCAGTGTTCGGCGATTCGCGAGTCTCCATAGCGAGCCATTATCTCGCCAAAGGCAATAGTCTGTAGAGACGTTGCAAGCAACGTCTCTACGATTGGGATTTCACTTCGCTCATCAGGCCCAGCAGATTGCCTTCCGAGTCACGGAAAAACGTCATCCATAAATCGTGGTCGGGCATTCTCGCGATGAGGTGCGGCTCGTCTTCAAACTTCACGCCCTTGTCTTTCATCGCGGCATGAGCGGCCTGGATGTCAGGCACAGCGAAATACAGGATCGAGCTGGGATGATCGAACTCGGGCTTCTCTGGACGGTCGAGCATCAGGCGCACGCCGCCGCAATCGAAGAACGCCAATCCCGGAGGCGCCTTGAACAGCAGTTTCAACCCCAGCACCTGCTCGTAGAAGTTGGCGGCGCGCTCCACGTCGTGCGTGGGAATCTGGATTTGTCCGAGCCGCGTGATTCCGATGGTCTTTTCCGTGACGGTGGTCATGGCCTTGACCTCTCCTGTGAATTTAGTTAGCATAGCTAACTATATTGCGGGCCGAAAGTCAAGGGCATGGCGAAAAAAATAACCAGGCAGAATGCAAAATCCTCCGCAGCGTTCTCGGTGGCCGACCGCTTGCACTCCACCGCCATCCACCTGCTGCGGCGTGTTCGGAAGCAGGATGTGGCGAGCGGGGAAGGACCGGCGCGGCTTTCGGCGCTCTCTGTGCTGGTGTTCGGTGGCGCGAAGACTTTGGGAGACTTGGCGGCCGCCGAGCAGGTGAAGCCACCGACCATGAGCCGGATTGTCGCCGGCCTGGCCCGCAGCAAGCTGGTCCAGATCACTCCGGATCCCCAAGATCGGCGCCGAATGTCGATCCGGCCTACACCCAGGGGGGTGAAGCTTTTGCACGAAGGGCGGCAGCGGCGAATCGAGTACCTGGCGTCGCATCTGGCTGGACTTACTCCAGAGGAGCTTTCCCAAGTTGCTGAATCCACAGAGATTCTGGGCCGAGTGCTGCGGAACTGGGCATGATTTTGGAGAGAGTGCGCCTGCACCCAGCAGGTTACTTTCGGCACATGAATCTTCGAGTGCGATCGACGATACTAGGCCATCCTCACTTCCGGAAGGACGTGTACCTTCGGAAGGAAGAACGATTTTGTGGACGATGATGAGCCCGCAAGGGCCATCTGTAGAATGGTTGCTCGCTGGTGGAAAGGATCGCTTTGTCTAGAAACCGAATCATGATGATTGTCGCCGGGGTGATCTGGCTGGCGCACATCGGTGTGGTTTCTGTTTTCCACGGCGCGGGCCGCGGGCCTCTGTTGTCCGACGTTGTGCAAGTGACGTTGGGGGCGATGCTGATCTATTCCATCGTGCAGGCAAGCGAGCGTTCGGAAGGCATGGCGATCTCCTTCTGGCGGCTGGCAGCCGTCGCCTACACTCTCTTGTTTGTGGCGCAGGTGCTCAGCGTTTACAACGACCTGTTTCACGCCGCCGCGGTCGGTTGGACGAACAACCTGCTGTTTTCATTCTGGTTCGTGCCTCTGGCCATGGCGATCTTTCTTGACCCCGAGCACGAAGCGGGCAAGATCGACACAGTTGTGGCTCTGGATTTCGTACAGGGCGTGCTGTTCTGCGTCGCGGCCTACTTGTATTTTTTCCTTATTCCTAAAACGCAGTCCGGGGAACTGTCGCATGAGGTCTGGGCGCCCTATTTCGTTGGCTACGCGTTCGTAGTTGGGGCTTTTATCCTGCGCGCTGCCATTACACGTTCGCGCGACGTAAGGGTTCTGTTCGGACGGGTGGGCGCATTCCTCGCGCTCTCGGGATTTATTGACGCGCTCTATTACTACGGCCCGGGAATGGGACTTCAACCGGGAACGTGGTTCGACCTGTTGTGGAGCGCGCTGCTGATTGCGCCCATGATCATCGCTAACATCTGGAAGCAGACCGAGGCGCCGCAACTCACGCTGGAGCTGCCGCAACGCGAGAAGCGGGTTTACATGGAGATCTCGTTCCTGATCTACCCGCTTCTGGTTCTGTTCATGTCGTTGCGCATCGCGCGCGAGCGGTTGGGTCTGGCGGCGCTGGTGGTGGTCTGCTCATTCGTGTGTTCCAGTGCGCGGCTGCTGGTAACGCAGCACCGGCTGTTGCGGGCTAAAGAAGCGTTGCGCCGCGAAGCTTCGCGGGACGGGCTCACCAGCCTGTGGAACCGCAAAGCGATTCTGGGCATTCTGGAGCGCGAGTTGCTGCGCGCGGAACGCGACCGCCAGAGCGTAGGGCTGATCATGATCGATGTCGATCATTTCAAGAAGATCAACGACACCCGCGGGCACGCGGCCGGAGATGCGGTGCTGCGCATTATCGCCACTGGCATTGCCGCCATGGTGCGACCTTACGACTCCGTAGGACGCATCGGGGGTGAAGAATTTTTGATTGTCGCGCCCAACTGCGATCTGGGACGAGCTTGGGAGTTGGCCGAACGCGTGCGTGTGCACGTGGCCAGCTGCAGCATCATGGCGGCGGGCTCCGCGGTCCGCGTCAGTTTGAGCCTGGGAGTGGCGACGAGCGGGACTTCGGCGGAATTGGAGAAGCTGCTGCACGCGGCCGACACCGCCTTGTACGAGGCCAAGAATGCCGGACGCAATCGCGTCGAGCCCAGCTTGGGCCGCGCCGTGGCCGCGAGCCAAGGCAGTTCTTCGGCTCCCAACCGGGACTTCTGGATCTGACAACACTGTCCCAACTCAGATCGCAGAGTGAAAACTTACCTCGCCTCTTGCTATAACGTACGAATGCGCCCACAGGATTATGCGCCCCGCCCTGCGGTTCTCAAGTGGCTGCTCGACTCTGACCCGGCCATCCGCTGGCAGGTGATGCGAGACCTTACAGGTGAATCCCCGGAGGTGATTGCAGCCGAGCGGTCTCGCGTTGCAACCGAGGGCTGGGGAGCGCAGCTACTCGCCCGCCAGTCTTCTTCTGGCAAATGGAGCGGAAGCCCGCGCGGGTGGAGAGACGATTTGCCGAAAGAGCACCGGGACTTGATTATTACGCTCTACAGTCTCGTGGCCTTGATGGATCTCGGCCTTGATCCCGCCAGCCCGCAGGCTCGTACGATGATGGATCGGGTCCACCAGGGGGTCGTATTCAAGTGGCTCAATAACCGGCCCTATCTCCAGGGTGAGACCGAGCCCTGCATCAACGGCAGAATCCTGGGCATCGGCTGTTATTTCAAGCAACCGAACGACGCACTCGCCAAGCAACTTGTGGCCGAGCAGCTCGAAGACGGCGGATGGAATTGCGAAGCTCCTGCAAGCCGCCGCTCCTCTTTTCACACCACCATCTGCGTGCTCGAAGGATTGCTCGAATATGAAAGAGCCGGGCGTAAACCGGCGCCGGTGACTCAGGCTCGCAAGCGCGGGGTAGAGTATTTGCTGGAGCGCGAATTGTTCCGCTCCCTGCGGACTGGAGAGGTGATCGACAAACGCTGGACGCGCTTCTCGTATCCGCCATTTTGGCATTACGACATTTTGCGCGGGCTCGATTACCTGCGCAACGCAGGCATCAAACCCGACAGTCGCGTCAGAGGCGCCATCAAAATTGTCATGGAGCGCCGCCACCAGAACGGGCGCTGGCCGCTCAACCTGCTTCATCCCGAATTCATTCCATTGCAGATGGAGACGGAGGTCGGCAAGGCGAGCCGCTGGAATACATTGCGTGCTCTCCGCGTTCTGCGCTGGTACAGCAACGCAAAGCAGGAACTGTGAATTGCTCTGGTGGAATGGTGCGCAGGCGAGCACCTAGATGTGGTCATGAGCGTCTGGGCGAACTACAATGATCGGTCCTTCCTCAGTCCCAGAGTTGCCCGGAGGAATTTTCATGACCCGCGGACGAAGTCTTCGCCTTGCATTGCTTTTCATCTGCGCAATTTCAGTTGTAGCGCAGGAGCAGCCGAAACTCAGCCGTCCGGAGGAAGCCGGCTTCGCTTCCGACCGGCTCAACCGCATTACGCAATTTTTCCAGTCCGAAGTAGATAAGGGCGCGATCCCTGGCGCGGTGCTTGTGGTTGCGCGCAATGGAAAGATTGTCTACCGCCAGGCGATTGGTTATCAGGATCGCGAGAAAAAGATCCCCATGAAGGTGGACAGCGTCTTTCGCATTTTCTCGATGACGAAGCCGGTGACGAGCGTCGCCGTGATGATGCTGGCCGAAGAGGGCAAGATCGACGTGATGGCGCCGGTCACGCAGTATCTGCCGGAGTTCAAGGATGTGAAGGTCGGGGTGGAGAAGATGGATCCAGCTGGCGGCAAGCCTTACCTGGCCTTTGAGCCGCCGGGACGCGCGATGACCGTGCAGGATCTGCTGCGGCATACTTCTGGATTGGTGTATGGGCCGTTTGGAAACACGCTGGTGCATCAGGAATACAACAAGGCGAATCTATTCGATCCGGGGCAGACTTTGGCCGAGTTCGTGAGCAAGCTGGCGAAGCTTCCGCTGGCGCATCAGCCGGGCACGGTTTGGGAATACGGGATGAACACCGACGTGCTCGGACGGATTGTGGAAGTCGCCTCGGGGATGCCTTTCGATCGCTTTGTGGAAGAGCACGTCACCAAGCCCTTGAAGATGCCCGACACTGGGTTTTACATGGACCCGGCAAAGTTGCAGCGCGTGGCCCAGTTGCAGATAGATCCTGCGACCGGCAAGCGGCCCGAGTTCGGCAACAGCGACGACCTCACGAAAGAGAAGGTGAGGTGGTTTTCCGGTGGAGGAGGATTGCTTTCCACGGCATCGGATTACGCGCGTTTCTGCCAGATGCTGGTGAACGGCGGCGAACTCGAGGGCGTGCGGCTGCTCTCGCCCAAGACTTTGGCCGTGATGACCTCAGACCAGGTGCCGCCGCACGCGTCGCGAGTCGGGCAAATGCAGGTGACGCAAGACCTGAATCCCTTTCCTGAACTCGGACAAAGTTTCGGCTTAGGCTTCGCGGTGCGCACGGACGTGGGCCATTCTGCGGTTTCCGGCTCAGTTGGGGATTACTTCTGGGCGGGAGCGGCGGGCACGTATTTCTGGGTCGATCCGCAGGAAAAGCTGTACGCGGTCATGATGCTGCAGATGCCGTTCACCGAGGCGGGACCGTACCGGCGCGGGTTGCGCGAAATCGTTTACGGCGCCCTGCTGCACTGAAGAATCAGGTGTATGCTTAGCACTTGATGAGGTACCTGCAATGAGCCGAGCGCTGCGGTCATTGCGGCTGAGTTTCCAGCACAGCGTTCGCGGTTTCTTAGAGACTCGATCGGTCCGGCTTTATTCATCCCGTTCGCGGCGAGGCAAGTATGCCGCACCACTTCGCGTTCGATGACGAGCACAAACTTCTGCTGGTAGTGATGGAAGGCGACGTGGACGGTGCAGAAATCGTCCAGATCGACGAAGAAATGCGCGCCCGGATCAGCCGCCTGCAGCCTGCGGCGGGGATCAGCGATTTAAGCCTGGTGCAGAACTTCAATGTTCCGGCTGAGGTGATGCGTTCGGCGGCACTGCAAGCAGCGCCTTATCCGCCAGAGACCCCGCGATTCATTGTCGCGCCCAGCGACTTGATATACGGCATGTCGCGCATGTATGAACTGGTCGCAAACCATCCTGCGGGGAAGCTGGAAGTGGTGCGCAGCCGCGAAGAGGCTCTGAAGCGTCTGGATATTTCGAATCCGAAATTCGAATTGCTGGATTAGCTCGTGTAGGGGCGGACGCCTCGTCCGCCTTGCTCGCGAAGCGAGCGTTTGGCAGCAAACGCCGGAGTCAGGCTCAGTGCGGAAACTGCGGGAAAGATGTTCCTGTACGAATGGCCATCTCGCGATTGAGGCAATCCACTCCACGTTCGACTCTTGCGTTAGAGCGGGCGAGAAACCACTGTTCGCTTTTGGTAAAAAAAATCGAGCGCGATTCGTGTTCCAGTTCTTTAGGTTAAGATTCATTCGGTAATTCTTCCCTACCCTTTTGAAGCAAGCGTGCGCCGGACTGGCAAAGAGGTCCGGCGCATTTGCTTTTGCGTCGAATTCCAAGGCCTCAGACTGGCACAAGCTGCGCTTCACCTCTCCCGGGACTCGGGCCCAAAGACCTGCTGAAGCGGCTGTCTCGGCTTTGCGAGCCAGCCCAAACGGCTGTCCGTACGCGGTTCCCGCGAGGCGCTCAGGTACAGCGAATGCTGTAGTGTCTGGAAAATAAACCCGACCTAGACTTTGATTCCGGGGCGGTTACATGCGGAAGAATCCACAGAGGGGCTCGAACGAAACGGCGCGGCAGCAACAAGAAGGGCTCTCGTTTGCCATCAACGCGGCGGGCGTAGGCACTTGGGATTGGAATATCGAAAGTGGCGAATTGATTTGGTCGGATCGCAACCGGGAGATGTTCGGCCTCCCGCCGGGAAGCGAGGTGACCTACGAAGCGTTCTTGCACGCGTTGCATCCCGACGATCGGGAGAGGATCGATCTCGCGGTAAAAAAGACGCTGGAAAAGGGAGAGAAGTACGACGTGGAGATGCGCGCGGTGTGGCCGGACGGGAGCAGTCACTGGAACGCGTCGCGCGGGCAGGCGTATTTCGATGGGGCAGGGCGTCCCGTGCGGATGAGTGGGGTCGCGATTGATATCACCAGGCTGAAGCAGGCGGAAGAAGAGCTGAAGCGAACGCGAGGGGAAGCCAAGGCGCAGGCGGATAATTTCGCGGCACTGCTGGATGCGGTTCCTGCGCTGGCGTTCTTCTCGCAGGATCCGAAGTGCGAATCCATGATCGCCAGCCACTACGCGCATGAGGTGTTTTCGTTACCCTCCGGCAAGAATGTTTCGATGTCGGCTCCTGAACGGGAGCGGCCGAACGTGGTCTATTACGATCAGGGCCGGGCGCTTGCGCCGGAGGAGTTGCCGATGCAGCAGGCGGCTGCCACCGGACGCGAGTTTCGCGACCAGGAACTGGAAATCCGCTACCCGGATGGGCACTCGATCCAGATTCTGGGCAACGCTGTTCCGCTTTTTGATGAAGAGGGCAAGCCGCGGGGCGCGGTGGGAGCGTTCCTGGACGTCACGGAACGCAAGCGGACCGAAGAGGAGTTGAGGCTGGCCACCGAGCGCTTCCGCATCAGCCTTCGTAATACGCCGATTACGGTTTTCAACCAGGATCGCGACCTGCGCTACACCTGGATTTATAACCCCACGGGTGAGCACAGTGTGGCCGAGATCGTGGGGAGAACCGACTCGGACATTCTGGATCGTCCTGAAGATTTCGCCCTGGTGGATGGAATCAAGCGGGAAGTACTGCGGACCGGCAACAGTTATGAAGGCGAGATGACGGTCTGCCTTCGGGGCGTGACGCATGCATACCACGTGAACATCGATCCGCAACGGGATGCTCGCGGGAACATCAGCGGGTTGACCTGCACCACATTCGAGCTGACAGAACGGAAGCGGCTGGAGGAAGAGCGCGAGAAGCTTGCCGAACAGCTACAACTCGCGCTGGACGCGGCCCAGATGGGCTGGTGGCACTACGATCCCGGCCGGCAAGTTTGCAGCTGGGATGAGACAACGAAACAAATCTGCGGACTGTCGACGAATTCAGGAAGCGCAGCGGAACTCGCGAAGCTGATTCATGGGGACGATCTGGATCGAGTCTTGAAGGAATTTGCCAGGGCGATGAATCCAGCGGATCCGCAGGCGTACGGGAGCCAGTTCCGCATTGTGAGAGCGGATGGAACGGAGCGGTGGATCGAGGCGCACGGCGCGCCAGAGTTCGAGTGGAACAGGGCGGAACGCCAGTTGGTCGGGTGCGGAGGAACGCTGCAGGACATCACCGAACGCAAAGTTGCGGAAGAGTCGTTGCGGCTGCAGCGGGAACGTTACGAGTTTGTAGCCGAGGGGTCGGATGTCGGCTTCTGGTTCTGCGATCTTCCGTTCGACAAACTGATCTGGGATAGAAGAGTCAAGAAACATTTCTGGCTGCCGCCGGATGATTCGCCGGTAACGATGGAGACTTTCTTCTCGCTGCTGCATCCAGACGATCGGGAGCCGACGCGGAAAGCGATTGAGAATTCGATTCAGAATAACCAGCAGTTCGACGTCCAATACCGGACGATCGCGCCGGATGGGCGGCAGAGATGGGTACGGGCGAACGGGCGCACGTTTTATGACAAAGCGGGAAGGCCGGTGCGGTTTGACGGCATCACGCAGGACATCACGGCGCGCAAGCAGGCCGAAGATGCATTGCGAGCGAGCGAGAGCCGTCTGCGCGACCTGGCGCAGAACCTGGATCGGGAGGTGCAGGCGCGCACGGCGGAACTGCGGGCGAGGAACGAGCAAATGCTGCACGCGGCGGAGGGATTGAAGGAGTTGTCCGGCCGGCTGCTGCAGATCCAGGACGAAGAACGGCGGCGGGTAGCGCGCGATCTGCATGACAGCGCGGGACAGATGGTGACGGCGCTGGACCTGGAACTGGGAAGCCTAGCGGAAGATATACGCAAATCGGCACCTCATCTGAGCAAGAGACTGGAGAGCTCGCAAAATCTGCTGCAACAATTGCACCGTGAGATTCGGACTACTTCGTATTTGTTGCATCCACCATTGCTGGACGAGGCGGGGCTGAATTCGGCGCTGAACTGGTACGTGCAGGGGCTGTCGCAACGGAGCGGAATCGGAATCGAGCTGGAAATTCCGGAAGGGTTCGGGCGATTGCCGCGGGATCTGGAATTGGCGATATTCCGGCTGGTGCAGGAATCGTTGACTAACATTCACCGGCACTCGGGTAGCAAGACGGCGGAGATCCGGCTCGCACGGAGCCCGGAGGCGGTCAATGTGGAAATTCAGGATCAGGGCAGCGGGATTCCAGCGGAGAGGCTGGAGAAGATTCTGGAGGGCGGGTCGGGTGTGGGGATTTGCGGAATGCGCGAGAGGCTGAGGCAGTTCGGAGGCGATTTGCAGATCGAATCCAGTGAGCGCGGGACTCGGGTGTCAGTAAGCGTGGCAATGGGGAAGTCGGCGGATTCGCACCAGGGTGGGATGGAGCCGCTGCACGCTGCTATCTAGCTCTCGTTAGACCGGGTTGTCATTCAGAATCAGGGGTCAGGGTCCGGGGATCAGGGGCCAAAGTTCACTCCTCTTCAGGTTTACTTCTCAAAATCAGACCCGCCAGTATCGTTTTTCAGAACAGCGTACATATTTAAATGATTTTAGCGGTAAGGCGTAAGTGAGCTGTAATTGCGACCGATGAGCAGCAAAAAGTTTTCCACAAGCCGAGAATGGTCAAACAACCTTGACCGAGAAAATTCACAGGCATAGGATCGCGACACATTGAGCGCAAAATGCGCCGGGACGGAAACATGACAGGACCTCTGGATAACTTCAACGAAGAGAAGGTCTTCGGTGAATTTCGACGAAAAGTGAAATCGGCGGAAGTGCTGTCGGCGTCCCTGGAGCGACTGCTTTTGTCACTGCGCTTCACAGGAAAATTAAGCGTGGTGATGCAAAATGGACGGGTACTGAAGTCGGGTTACGAGGAAGGATATTTTCGGCAACGCGCCGGTGCGGGCGTCGATGACGAGGTCGCGTAGCAGAGCAAGGAGGAGCGCGACAGAAAGTACTGGATTCATAAAAAGTAAATAGCGCAAGCAGGTCATCGTAAGAGAAACGAGCCCTGCGCTGGTTCCCGCGGAAGATGGCGGAAATCAACGCAGGGCATTTTTTTGTCAGAAATTCATGAGATTTGATCAGGAGGCAGTGATGAAAAGCAATCATGGCGGTAAAGACAGTGTGCGAATGGAATTGAAGTATTGCGAGCATTGCGGAGGGTTGTGGGTACGAGAAGGGGGAGCGGGAGTTTATTGCGAGAAGTGCCAGGACAAGGTGGCGGATCTGCCAATCCCGAAAAAGAAATCGGGGAGGATCGTGCTGCCGGTTGCGAAGAACCCGGTGGTGGGCGATCGCGGCCCGGAACCGCCAATCGAGAACGACTATGACTTCGAGGCGGCAGGGGGTGTGGCGTGACCGACCCGGAGACGATCGCAGAGAGTGAACCAATTGATCCCGGACAGGCAGTGACAGCGGAGCCGTGGGCAGCGGACTGGAGGGATGAGGCTTCGTGGGAACTGGAGCGGACGCGGAAGATCTACCGGGCGAGAACGGTCGGGATGCTACGGCGGTACATGAGGTACTCGTTGGAGACGGGGAGATTGCCGTCGCTGCTGGGCAGGGAATTTTTCCGGGCGAAGGTGACGTCGTACACGGTGGTCACGTTCGAGGATCGGGTGATCTTTGTCCATGACATGGAGAAGTGCCTGGACAAGCTGGACGAGTTTTCGCGGCAGCTGATCGCACGGCACATCCTGCAGGAGCACGACCAGGCGGCGACGGGGAAGTTGCTGAACTGTACGGAGAGAACGGTGCGGACCTACGTACCGATCACGCTGGACTTGTTGAGCGACATTCTGCTGGAGGTTGGTCTGCTGGAACCGCAGGACACGAACACAAGAAATTCTTGTCAAGGGGGTAAAAGGGGCGAAATTTTCGTAAGTGATTGCGAACAAGGGGAAAATAATTTTTGAATTTTTTCCGGTCAGGGTTGGTGAATTTGCTATTCTGAATATAGAGAGTGAGAAAAGAAAGATCTCCTCCAGAAGGCGCGCCGAAAAGCGCGCCTTTTGATTTTTGCGAGCAATTCACGAATTCATACCGAGTGTTGGCGATGATCAAGAGAAAAGGGAAGA
>QHVR01000386.1 GCA_003223595.1 Acidobacteriota bacterium | reverse complement strand
GCTCTTTCGCGACAGGCGCGCTCGGCAGCCCGCAAGCGCGGATCGACCTCACGTCACAATGCGGCCGTCAAGGCGAGCCGGACCAGAAAAAGCCACCGCCGCACAAACAGCTGATTCACGCCCAAGCGCCTTCGCACCGCTCGGGCCCACGCACTTCACGCATCGTAGAGACGTTGCTTGCAACGTCTCTCTTCGCGGGCAACACCGCTCCATTCTCCCCGAAGCCCCGCCCAGAAGGGCCTTTCGAGGGTTTAGGCCCCCTCACTATGTAATTTCCCCGTAATACTGGCATTTCCCTTTGACACTGCAGTAATCCCTGTATAGGCTGAACCTACTCCGCTCAGCAAGTGCAAGTCTCCGCTCTCGCCTAAAGTCGTCCCAGGCGCGCCTTGCGGATCAAGCAAGTTTCAAGGTGTCCCCGCCTTCATCGGTGGATCCCCTTGTCAAAAAGGGCCTTACGGGTCTCCAAAAATTCCACGGGAGAAATTACCCTAATGAAGAAGCACGTCCTAAGCACACTCTCCATCCTTGTCCTGTGCTCGGCTGTATCCGCGTTCGCGGGCGTCACTGTGAGCAGCCCCACCAACAATAGTACGGTCAATGGCAGCGTTTACTTCAAAGCCGCGGCGTCCACCTCTTGCGCGAAGGGCGTCGCTTCCATGGGTATCTACCCAGCCGCCTATCAACTGGCATACGTGCACAGTGGATCCACCCTGAGCACGACTCTGAACTTCAATCCCGGCACTTACGGCGTGGTTGTCGAAGAGTGGGATAACTGCGGCGGAGCTTTGACCACTAAGGTTAATGTCACGGTGAAGTCAGGCACGGGCGTTTTCGTGACCTCCCCAACCAGCAACAGTACGGTCGGTTCTCCGGCCCATTTCGTGGCTACGGCAATGACGAGTTGCTCCGCGGGCGTCAAGTCAATGGGAATTTACACGGCGCCTTCCAAGCTGGCTTACACAGTGTCGGGCGGCAGCCTGAACACCAGCCTTAATTTGCCTCCCGGAACGTACAACACCGTGGTTGAAGAATGGGACAATTGTGGAGGAGCCGCCACCAAACCTGTGACCATTACGGTCAGCGGGAGCGGCAAAACGTTCTCCAACATTCAGAGCATTGGCGGATGGCGCAGCTACGCCCAGCAGCCACCTAATTACGCGGACTGCAACTACTGCACTCCGAGCGGACCCGGAACCACTTGGGCGATGTACCAGGGCGTCAAATCCCCAACCCTATCGGGCAGTACAACGCAATACAACCTCGGTGGCACCATGGCCTACTCCGACGTGCTCTGGAACAATCACCTCATCGGTGACTTCTCCTCTGAGGGAATGCCCGACACCACTCATACCATCGTGCCCACGCTGCATAACTTCACCTACGACGTGTATTTCTGGGGAAGTAACCTGCAAGCGGCCCAGGCGCTGGAGTTCGACGTCAACCAGTTCTTCAATAACATGGGTTTCACCTGGGGACACGAGTGCCGCACCGGCGGCGGCAACGAGTGGGACATCTGGGACAATGCCAATGCCAAGTGGGTTTCCACTGGCATTGCTTGCAATCCGCTGATCAACCAGTGGAACCATCTCACGCTGCAAGTCCAGCGGACCGCCGACAACAAGTTGCTCTATCAGTCGATTACGTTTAACGGTGTCACTCACGTGCTGAACAAGATTTATCCACCCTTCTCGGCAGTGGGATGGTACGGAATCACCGTGAATTACCAATCGGACGGCAACTACAAACAAACTCCGTACACCATTTACGTGGATAAGCTTAACTTCACGTACCAGTGAGCACGACACTCCGCTCGCGCGTCGAGATCGTTGAGGGGCGCACGCTCCTGACCAGGCTATTGCAACACATCCGGGTCAGGAGCTTTTTATTTCTAAATTGTTTTGATTCGAGTGCGCAGCTTCTCGAACTCCATCGTCCCTAAGCCGCGCCTGGCGGCCATTCCAAGATAAGGAAGAGAACTCGCCTCCAGATTCCAGATGGATTTTGCGACATAAGCATCCACTGCAACCGGATCGGTGGAAGCAACCAGCGTCTTCTTCAGCAGAACATCCTCGAGATTCCCGCCCGTAGGACCGTTGCGCAGAAGAATTCGATAGCAATCCACGACAGTCAGAGTAGGCCGCATGAAATCGGCAAGATCAACCAAACTTTCGTGAATTTTCTGATGCAGTTGATTGCGCGAGCCTCCAAGGATTCCATACCAGTTCTTCATGCCTAACGTTGTGCCGGTGAGCGCGTGGTGCTTGGCGATAGGCACATTAATGATCTTGTCGACATTCAGGAAGGCGTCGAAGACCTGCCACCTGGTCAGCACCTCGCCCTTCAAATCCACTTCTTTGAAACGTGAAGGATCAGGGAGGATTACTTCTGCGCCCGCAGCCTGGGCCGCAGCCGCGATCCCGGAGCGCTGGAAGCAGCGCCGGGCCTCATTGCAGCTCACATCGGTCACAAGGACTCTCTTCGCACCGGACTGCAGGCATTGCCGCACCATTTCGGCGACTACTTCCGGATTCGTGTTCGCCGCCTGCTCCGGGGTGCGGTCCCAACCAATGTTTGGTTTCACCAGCACGATGTCGCCGCGAGAGACGAAGCGCTTCATTCCCCCAAGCTCTTCCACGGCTTGTCGCGCCAGTTGAGCGGCATCGTTTCCTTCGATGATCGCCATCTCCGGGAGCGCAGGATTGGGGGCTATCGTATGGCCGCGTTTCACGTTGGAAGCGATCGCTACCTCGGGATGCGAACTGCGTTGGCTCAGCCACACCGCAAGGCCTGCCGCTCCCGCTCCAATCCCGGCAGCCCGGAGCAAGCGGATCAACGCCTCACGACGGCTCAAAGTCGTGTTGCCGCTTTCGATCTTCTCCGGAATGGTCATGCCCTTACCCTTTCCTCCGATTCAGCAGGATCTGATTACTGCGCGAACGGCTCTCACCCACACTGGTGACGTAAACCGCAGGACGATCCTGCACCGGACACGCCTTCTCACACGCTCCGCAGCCCACGCATTTCGCGGGATCCAGATACGGCTGCTTGACCTGCTTGAGAATTCCATCTGCGTCAAAAACTTCTGCCGGCCGGAAATAAATCGCCTTGGGAGAGGTCGGACACCACTCTTCGCAGACAATGCAATCCGTCGCCATCGCCCAAGGTAAGCAGCGGCCGCGATCGTAGAAAGCAGTTCCCAGACGAATCGGTTTGCTCGCGCTGCCCACATTGACCGACCAGCCTTTCTCTTTGGCAGTGATCTCCCAAATCGCGCCCGTGGGACATACCTGTGAACACAGCACACAGCTGGTCTCGCAATAGCCAATGCGCGGAACCAGAACCGGCGTCCAAAGGCCTTCCAGACCTGCCTGCGTCAGCGCTGGTTGCAAGGCGCTGTTGGGACATACCTTCATGCACTCGCCGCAACGGATGCAGCGCGCCAGGAAGA
>QHVR01000385.1 GCA_003223595.1 Acidobacteriota bacterium | reverse complement strand
GACGATGAGGAGTCGCCCGATAACGCGGTGACGCAAATTCACCCCGCCGATTTTCCCGAAGCTCAGCCAGTGAATGGATCGAATGACTGGGTGATCTCCGGCGCGCACACCGTGACCGGCAAGCCGCTGCTTTCCAACGATATGCACCTCGGCCACCAGATGCCCAACCTCTGGTACGAAGCGCACTTGCATTCGGGCATTGTCGATGTCGCGGGTGTGACGCTGCCCGGGATGCCGTACGTAATCGTCGGACACAACCAGCGCATCGCGTGGGGATTCACCAATGTCGGCCCCACTGTGACGGATGTTTACGTCGAGAACTTCAACGCGCAGGGCGAGTACCAGACTCCGGGTGGCTGGGTTCGACCAGAGCACCGCCAGGAAGTGATTCACGTCAAGGGAAGGCCCGACGTAAACGTGGACGTAAAGATCACACGGCACGGCCCCATCATCACGGAGTTGGTCCCCGGGGAAACTCGCAACATTGCGCTGCGCTGGACCCTTTATGGTGGGCTGCACATCCCGTTCTTCGATGTCGACGTCGCGCAGAACTGGCAGGAGTTCACCAACGCCTTCGCACAACTGGACGCACCCGGCCAAAACGTCGTCTACGCCGACGTGGACGGCAACATCGGATACCGCGCAACCGGCAAGGTGCCCGTTCGCGCGGCCGGTGATGGCAGTCTGCCCGTCAGCGGCGCCGATAATGGGCACGAGTGGATTTCTTACATCCCCTTCGACAAGCTTCCCAACATTTACAACCCGCCCTCGGGAATCATCGCGACGGCGAACGGCAGAATTACGGCGGATAAATATCCGAATTCGATCAGCATGGAATGGGAGGCGCCCTGGCGCACGGCGCGCATCTACCACGTGCTCGAATCCGGCAAGCAATTCTCCACCGCTGATATGCTCGCGCTGCAAACCGACATTCAGTCGGAGGCAGATCTGTTCGCGGCCGAACGCTTCGTGTATGCCGTGGATCACGCGGCGAAACCTTCGGCGCGGGCCAGGCAAGCTGCTGATGTGATGCGCAGTTGGGACGGACGCATGCTGGCCTCATCCGCTGCACCTACCATCACCGAGAAATCCATTCAGGAGCTGCGCTGGATGTTGCTCGAGCCCAAACTGGGTGCCGCCCCAGCCGATCCGGCCAAGACGGAAGAGGCATTGAGCTGGAAGACCTACAGTTGGGAAATGTCGTCCGTGTGGCTGGAAAATATTCTGCTGCATCACCCCAAGCGGTGGCTGCCGGAAAAATATCCCAATTATGACGAATTGCTGGCCGCCGCGGTCGAGGCTGCGGTGAACGATGCGCAGGCGCCCAAGGAGCTTGCGTCCTGGCGTTGGGGCGCACAGAATGCAGTTCACATCCAGCATTTGGTTTTGGGCAAAATTCCCGTCATGAGGCGGTGGTCTGGTCCGGGAGTGCAGGAGCAGTCAGGGAGTGGATATACGGTCAAGGCCGTGAGCGCCCATCACGGGCCATCCGAGCGCTTCAGCGCCAATCTGGCAGACCTGGATCATTCGACGCTAAATGTCGTCACCGGGCAGTCGGGAAACTTCTTGAGCCCCTACTACATGGATCAGTGGAAAGCGTGGTACGAAGGAACCACGTTCACGTTGCCGTTCAGCGCACAGGCGGTCCAAGCCGCGAAAGCTCACACCCTGCAGCTTGATCCCGCAAACTAGCTCCGGCTTGACTGTTTATTTAGGAACAGCGGCTTTCTACCAAAACGGCCTTTCCCGCCAGCGTCGATCACACCCAACACCGCGTCTTCGTGACCTTCGAGCGTGCTTCCAGCCATTCCTGCTGCAGCTATAATAGAAAGATTATCTGTGCTCGGAATTAGGTTCTGTACAGCCTGCGACAAAGGCGAGCCGCGCCGGCCAGCAGCCGACGTGGCTGTCGCGACATGAGCATTTCAGCTGACTCAGTTGTGAGCTGAGAGGTAAAGCTAAGAGCTTCTTGCATGGATTTCAAACTCGTTTCCAGCTACAAACCGCAAGGCGACCAGGCTTCGGCCATCCAGGCATTGACCCGCGGCATATTCGACCGCGAACAGCATCAGGTCTTGCTGGGCGTCACCGGATCGGGGAAGACATTCACCATGGCCAAAGTGATCGAGGCACTCAATCGTCCTGCCTTGGTCATGGCCCACAACAAGACGCTCGCGGCGCAGCTGTATCACGAATTCAAAAGCTTCTTTCCCCACAATGCAGTCGAATATTTCGTTTCTTATTACGACTACTACCAGCCGGAGGCCTACGTCCCCGCCGCCGATCTCTACATTGAAAAAGAATCGACCATCAACGATGAGCTGGACAAATTGCGGCTCTCCGCAACCCGCTCCCTGTTTGAGCGGCGAGATGCGCTCATTGTTGCCTCCGTGAGCTGCATCTATGGATTGGGCTCGCCCGAAGCCTACTACGGCATGATGCTGTTTCTGGAAAAAGGCCAGAAGATCAAGCGTGAGGACATCACCCGCAAGCTCGTCGACATCCTCTACGAGCGCACCAACGGCGATTTTCGGCGTGGCACTTTTCGCGTGCGCGGCGACGTCATCGAGGTCTTCCCCACCTACGATGACATGGCCTACCGCATCGAGCTGTGGGGCGATCAGGTCGAAGCGCTATCGCAGATCGATCCTCTCTTTGGCACGGTGAAGCAGAAATACGCGCGCCTCCCGATTTATCCCAAGACCCACTACGTCATGAAAGAGGAAACGCGGGCCTCTGCCGTGGACTCGATCAAGAAAGAGCTGGCCTGGTGGGAAGTCGAATTGGAAAAGCAGGGACGCCTGGTCGAGGCCCAGCGCATCCACCAGCGCACCATGTTCGATCTGGAAATGATAAAGGCCATGGGCTTTTGCCACGGGATCGAGAACTATTCCCGGCACTTCACCGGGCGATTGCCGGGCGAGCCTCCACCCACGCTGCTGGACTATTTTCCGCGCGATTACCTGATGTTCATCGACGAGTCGCACCAAACCGTCCCGCAATTGCACGGCATGCATGCCGGCGATCGCTCGCGCAAGGAAGTGCTGGTCGAGTACGGCTTCCGCCTGCCTTCCGCGCTGGATAACCGCCCCTTAACCTTCGCCGAATTCGAGCACCGCACCAATCAACTGGTCTATGTCTCGGCTACTCCCGGTCCCTACGAACTGACCAAGTCGGCGGGCGTGGTGATTGAGCAGATCATACGGCCCACGGGATTGATTGATCCTCCAGTGGAGATCCGCCCGGTGAAGGGCCAGATCGATGATCTGCTGCACGAGATTCGGGAACGCGTCGCCAAAGGCGAGCGCGTGCTGGTCACCACGTTGACCAAGCGCATGGCTGAGGACTTGGCTGAGTACTACGCGGAAGTCGGCGTGAAATGCCGGTACATGCACTCAGAGATCGAGACGCTGGAGCGGGTGAAGATCCTGCGCGATCTGCGCAAGGGCGAGTTCGATGTATTGATTGGCATCAATCTCCTGCGCGAGGGACTGGATTTGCCTGAGGTTTCCCTGGTGGCAATTCTCGATGCGGATAAAGAAGGATTCCTGCGTTCCGCAGGCTCTCTGATTCAGACCATCGGACGCTGCGCCCGACATCTGAACGGCCGAGCCATTCTTTACGCCGACCGAATGACGGACTCGATGAAGCGCGCCATTGACGAGACCTCCCGCCGCCGCGCCATCCAGACCGCCTATAACGAGGAGCACGGAATCACCCCGGAATCGATCGTGCGTCCGCTGGATATGACTCTGGCCGCCATAGTCGCCGCCGATTACGCCGACCTCACCGCCTCCGAATCCGAGGGCATGCCGGAATTCAAGTCTCAGGAAGAAGTGGACGCCTACATCGCCAAACTGGAAAGCGACATGCGCGAAGCCGCGAAGCGCTTCGAATTCGAAAAAGCAGCGAAATTGCGCGACACGATCAAAGAAC
>QHVR01000384.1 GCA_003223595.1 Acidobacteriota bacterium | reverse complement strand
TAGCGAAAACATGACCGCGGTTTCCCGTGCCTGCCAGCAACTTGTCGTGCGAATCGAAGGCCAGTGCGTAGACGATATCCTCACGAGAGTTCCAGATGCGCAACGGCGAACCATCGACCGCAATGCGGTAAACGTCGGACCCTCCGCTGGAGCCGCCTCCGGGCGCAGGGAAAGCCCCGAGGTTGATGGTGCTCGGCGTCGTCGGCACCTGGCCTCCCGGCATTGCGCCGGGGACAGACGTAGTATTCGGTCCCATGGTGATCAGCATCGACGGCCCGGCGGGAGACGGCGTCCCTGAACTCGCCCGCTTCTCGCCCACACCTGCCGCATAAATGTTTCCTTCCTTATCCAGCGCCAACGCCGTGATCTCTTTTTTCGGCGCGCTATACAGCACGAATCCTTCGCCTTCAGGAGAGATGCGATACACCAGCCCGCTGCCATCGGTACCGGCGAGGAGATTGCCTTTCGCATCGAATGCCAGCACGCGAATGTGGGTCTCATCGCTTTTGAAGAAGACCGAGTGATCGCCTTTCGGCGTGACCTTGTAGATTTCTCCGTGGTCCCCGGTGGCGATGTAGAGATTCCCCGACTTGTCGAGGGCGAGATCCCAGATGTACTTGGTCCCGGGAGCGAAGTACACGGAACTGCTCCAGGAGGGATCCAATGCGGGCTTGGCCGCGTCCTTGGCTCCGTTGCTCGCGGATTTCGGTTCCGCTTTCGCTGCTTCGCTCTTATCTGCTTTCTGTGCCGGCTTGTGTTCGATCTTGTAAACCTTGCCGTCGGGAGCGGTCGCGGCGTAGATCACTCCGTCG
>QHVR01000383.1 GCA_003223595.1 Acidobacteriota bacterium | reverse complement strand
CAACACGGGACCGGGCAGCGCATTGAGGGCTTTCGCGAAAAAGGTGCTCGCGTCGTGATTGTGGACGACGTCTGCACCACCGGCGCGTCCACGGTCCAGGCCATCGAAGCGGCCCGCGAATTCGGATTTGAAATCGTCGGTGCGATGTGCCTGGTGGAGCGCGAAGAGGCAAAAGGGCGCCCCAACGTAGAGAAGGCCGCGTCGCCTGCTCCA
>QHVR01000382.1 GCA_003223595.1 Acidobacteriota bacterium | reverse complement strand
GACAAAGCTCGGGCCCTATGAAATCCAGTCTCCGCTTGGTGCGGGTGGCATGGGTGAGGTGTATCGTGCCCGCGATACCCGCCTGGATCGGACGGTCGCGGTAAAAGTTCTGCCTTCGCACTTGGCCCAGAACGCGGAAGCGCGAGAGCGGTTCGAACGTGAGGCGCGCGCCATCTCGGCGCTGAACCATCCTTACATTTGCCACCTCTACGATGTCGGGGAGCAAGACGGACATAACTACCTGGTGATGGAGTACATGGAAGGGGAAACGCTCTCCTCACGCCTGCTGCGCGGGCGACTACCGCTCGAAGTGGCGCTGCGGTATGCGACTGAAATTGCGGACGCCTTGGATGCCGCGCATCGGCGGGGCATAGTCCATCGCGACTTGAAACCCAGCAACATTTTCGCTACCCAGCACGGCGAGTGCAAAGTCCTTGACTTCGGACTGGCGAAATTGGAGCAGACTGAAACAGGTTCCAATGCAGCAACAGTCGCAGCGGCAGAATTACTGACCATCCCTGGGAGTGCGATGGGCACCGCCGCGTATATGTCTCCGGAGCAGGTGCGGGGTGAGGAACTGGATTCGCGCACGGACATCTTCTCCTTCGGGGTGCTGCTCTACGAAATAGTCACGGGAGCGCTGCCATTTCAGGGAAAGACGTCGGGAATGCTAGCGGACGCAATTCTGAACCGCGAGCCCAAACCTCCGACTCAGTTAAATCCAGATGTTCCGCTCGAGCTACACCACATTCTCAGTAAGGCTCTGGAGAAGGACCGCGACTTGCGCTACCAGAGCGCCGCTGAAATGGGTGCCGACTTGCGGCGTTTGAAGCGAGATTCGGAGGTTGACCGCCTTTCTGCGGCAAGCTCGGCCCGGCTTGAGGCGCAGGCGCCGCAGCGTTGGACTCTGCCGACGATTGCAATTTCAGTCGCCGCCGTAGCATTACTCGTCGCCGGCGGAGTCTACTATCGTTCGCATCAAAGCGCTCCCCTGACCGATAAAGACAGTGTTGTCCTCGCCGATTTCGAAAATAAGACTGGCGACTCCGTATTCGACGGGACGCTGAAACAAGGACTGTCCCTGCAGCTTGGGCAATCCCCCTTCTTCAATATCGTTTCCGAATCCAAAGTCGACGGAACTTTGAAACTGATGGGCCGTGGATCCGGAGAGCGCTTGACCCCGGAGATCGCGCGAGAGATCTGCGAGCGTACGGGCGGCAAGGTGACTATCGCGGGCTCTGTAGCGCGGTTCGGCAGTCAGTACATCGTTGGCTTGAGGGCAATCAGTTGCGGCTCGGGAGAGGTGCTGGCGCAGGAGCAAGAGGAGGCGGCGAGCAAAGAACAGGTCCTCAAGGCGCTCGACAGCGGGGCGGTCCGCATGCGTGGCAAACTGGGGGAGTCACTCAGTTCCGTTCAGAAATACGCTACGCCAGTGGAAGCGACTACCTCCTCCCTTGAGGCGCTGAAGGCCTACAGCCTTGCCTACAAAGACATCGTCGTGAAAGACGACAATCCCGGCGCCCAACTCCAGGCGCAACGCGCAGTCCGCCTGGATCCGAGTTTTGCCGCGGCCTATGGCCTGCTTGCGGTTGTTTATCGCAATCTCGGGGAAATGACTTTGGCCACGGACAATATCCGGAAGGCTTACGAGTTACGCGCGCGAGTGTCAGAACGCGAGCGGCTGGAGATCGAGGCCTACTACGACCAGATTGCCACGGGCGACCTCGAAAAGGCGCGCCGGTCCTACGAACTCTGGGCACAGACTTATCCGCAGGATTTCATCCCGCCGACGAACTTGTACGAGATTGACATGATTCTCGGGCAATACGACAAAGCTTTGCCGAAAGCCCGCGAGGCCCTCCGCCTGGAACCAGCGAGCGGGAACAACTATGAAAACCTGGCTTTCTCGTATTTTTTTCTCGGGCGGCTCGATGAAGCCCAAGCCACGATTGCAGAGGCGCACGCGAAGAAGCTCGACACCCCAAATCTTCACCTCTTGGTATATCTGCTGGCCTTTATGAAGGACGACACGGCCGGCTCGGCACAAGAGATCGCATGGTCTCGCGGCAGTCCGGGAATCGAAGATGTGTTCCTCGATGTGGAAGCCGATACGTCCACCTATTCGGGCCAGCTCGCAAAGTCCCGCGACCTGTCTCGCGCAGCAGTGGCCTCGGCCCTACATGCGAAGCAGAAAGAAACGGCAGCGAATCACGAAGCCGCTGCAGCTCTCCGGGAAGCCTTCCTTGGCAATACCGCCGAGGCCCGCGAGCGGG
>QHVR01000381.1:1952-5368 GCA_003223595.1 Acidobacteriota bacterium | reverse complement strand
TAGCCGGCGTCCTGCCCCAGGTGACCTGCCCGGTGCTCGCCATTCACGGCATCCACGATGAGTACGGATCAACAGTCCATCCAGAAATGATTGGGAAGCTATCCCGCGGACCTTCGCACGTCAAGATCCTGCCGGACACCTATCACGTTCCTCACCGAGAGCGCCCGGAGCTGATAGTAAGTTTAGCGTCCGAATTCCTGGCTTCCCTCTCGCCCTAGAGACTAGTTGAACTGTACGTGCGACGAAAGCTTGCCAGGTCTCGCGCGTGAGACGTAGAAAGCTAGGTCTCTAGTGCGCCACATCGATAGCCGAGATTCGGCGCAAAATGAAAAAGGCGCGGCTGGTTGGCCGCGCCCTTCCGGAACCCGAAAACCCTAAACGGATCCGAATCCATTCTCGACGTGGACGACAGGCATGGCCGGAATCTTAACCGCCGGAATCCGCGGCATACTCACCCGCACTCGCGGGCAAACCGATCGCGGAGCCTGCACCACCACCGGATTGAATGCCACAGCCGGGATATGCAACTGCGCAACCCGGGCTTCGATCCGGGCTCGACCAGCTTCGAGCCTGGCCAGTTTCGCCTGCTCACGCGCCGACATAACCTCGAACCGCCGCAGCTCCACGTGCGTGGGTACTGCAACCGTTCTTGCCTCCGCCAGAGCCGCCGCCAGAGGACAAGGCGAACTCTGTTTCGCAGCTGCGACCAGGTTTGCCTCGGTAACAAACTGATCAGCCCGCCCGGTTGCCAGGGCCAGCACCGCACCAGTGTTATGTTTCACCTGGTTTGCGATCTCATGCGCCCATCGCAGCCCGCCGTCGTGATAACTTGCGTTGAGTCCGGCCGCCATCACTGCCGCTGCCAGCCATCCCCATGCTTGTGCTTTCATCGCGTTAACCCCTTCTGGCTCAATAGACGAACCGCATAACAATCCGTTAGCAAAGAATACGGGTCGAAGCGAGCATAAGTTCCCAAAAAGCTCACCCGCGCAAGGCGGCATGGTCTAAGCCTACTCCGGCTACGGCCACTGCAGCAGGAGTTCCGGCAACGCCCTGCTTGTGCTTTTCGTTTGGCGGAGAGCAACAAAATTCGCGACGAAATTCTTAGCCCCTCATCCCATAATCAAATTCCGAACCTTTGAGGGATGGCTATGGCCCAGCAGGAAATTGGTACCGAATATCTGGCCGATGTGCTGCGCAACTTTCGAAGTTATAAGAGGCTCGCCGAAGACGCGATGGAGCAGACCACGGACGAAGAGATCTTCCGCTTAATCGACCCCGAAGCCAACAGCATAGCCATGCTGATAAAGCACATGGCAGGAAACATGCGTTCCCGCTGGACCGATTTCCTGACCACCGATGGTGAAAAGCCAAATCGTCACCGCGATCGGGAATTCGAGATCGCTCCGGGTACCACTCGCGCCGACGTAATGCGATGGTGGGAAGAAGGATGGCAATGCGTCTTCAACGCCATCACTCCGCTCCAACCAGAGGACCTCACGCGCAAGGTGTACATCGCCGGGCGCGAGCACTCGGTTTTGCAGGCCATAACCCGGCAATTGCTGCATTATGCCGGCCACGTCAATCAGATCGTCCTGCTGGCAAAACATTACCGTGGCCCTGAGTGGAGATCCTTGAGCATTCCAAAAGGCAAGTCGGAAAGCTTCGCCCGTGAATTTGAGAAGGTGCACGCTGCAAGGTCGGCGGCAAGACCGGAGCGGTAGCCCAAGTCGCTCGTTACTTGCTCTGCTCGAGCAATTCTTTCAGATACTGTTGCCATACGGATGCCCACGTATGCGTGCTATGGCCGTGCGTCTCATCCGAGATGGGGATTTGCACAAACTTCCCGCGCGGCACTCGTTTGATCTCGCGTTCAGCAATCCCCAGTTCCGGAGGATTGATGAAGTCGTCCGCCGAGTTCACGAACATCACCGGCGCCTTGATCTTTTCCAGCTTGTTGGATGGATCGTAATTGCGCGAAGCATTCACCGCGTACAGCAGATCATTGACATCGAGAGTCCCCGTGATCCGCTTCATGGATTCATCGAGGTATTTATCCGCCGCATCGCGTGTGGGGAGATTTTTCTGCATCAGCAGCGGCGCGCTCCCCGCAATGATCAGAAAATCAGCCGAGATCTGCAGCGCCGCTCGCGGCTCTGTCTTGTAATCCCCGTTCTTCCACTCGGGATCCTGGCGGATTCCCTCCATCACCATCTCTCGCCACAGCCGGTTGCGTCCCGCAATCTGTGCCGGAAGGCACGCCAGCGGCATCATCGCATCCATGAACTCGGGATAGGTTTCTCCCCACACCCACGAATGCATGCATCCCATCGAAGTGCCGATCAGGAGTCGAAGATGATTCACCCCCAGGCCCTTCTCCAGCAACTCGTGCTGCGCCGCGACCATGTCGTCGTAGTCGTATTGCGGGAAGTGGGCGCGCATGCCATCGCTGGGCTTGCTCGATTTTCCATGGCCGATGTTGTCGGGAAGAATGATGAAGTAGCGATTCGCATCCAGCAGTTGCCCGGGGCCGAATAGCACGTCAGCAAATTGCGGCGCCAGAAACTGATGCCCCGATCCTCCCGTCCCGTGCAGGATCAACACCGCATTTGTGACTTTGCCTGCGCCGTCGCGCTCCGGCTTGCCCAAGGAGGTGTAATGCAGCCGCAGTTCCGGAAGGTTCTCGCCAGATTTGAAATGAAAGTTGTGGGCGACGTAATCCGCCTCCACGGGCACAAATTTCTGCTGTGCAAAACAGGGATTCAACAGCGGCATCAATATTACGAACGCAGCCATCAGGCGCATCAATACTCCTTAGTAAAGGGATCGTAGAGACGCAGCTTGCTGCGTCTCCGGCGCGCGGAAAGCTAGCAGAACTATGTCTCCACAGCCACCGCAGACGTGTTCCGCTGTCGCAACCGCTCCAGGATCATCGGCCCTAGTTGCGAGACGCTGCCCGCTCCCAGCGTGAGGATCATATCTCCCTCTTCCGCCACGGCCGCCGCCGCCTCGATAGCCTCCGCCGCAGAACTCGCATACCGCCCAACTTTCACCGTCTTCTCTCGTATCTTCTGCGCTAGAGCCTCGCTGTTGATGCCTTCGATCGGTTTCTCGCTGGCAGCATAAATATCGAGCACAAACAGCGAATCCGCATCGTTGAAAGCGCCGGTGAACTCTTCGATCAGATCGCGGGTCCGCGTGTAGCGGTGCGGCTGAAAGATGACGTGAATCTTGCCGAAGCCGCATTGCCGCGCCGCGGCCAAAGTGGCTTTGATCTCGGTGGGATGATGGCCGTAGTCGTCGATGACGCTTACCCCGGCAGCGCGTCCGCGTAATTGGAAGCGCCGGTCGACGCCGCGAAACTGGTCGAGCGCTCCGCGGATCGCTTCGACGTTAATATCGAGACCTATACCCAC
>QHVR01000381.1:0-1945 GCA_003223595.1 Acidobacteriota bacterium | reverse complement strand
GCCGTAGCGTTGAGCACGTTGTGTACCCCGGGAACGTGCAGCGTGAATTCGCCTAAATCCTGTCCACGGTAACGGACGCCGAAGCGGTTACGAGGTTGGGGATCATCAGAATCAGGGTGCCCCACTCTAGCCGCGATTTGTGCGGCGAGAATGGGCATTTTGACGTGAAAATCAGACCCCTTCCGGGTCCCGTAAGTCACAGTACGTCGTTGCACTTCCGACAGCAGTCGCCGTAACAGCGGATCGTCGTTGCAGGCGACAATCATGCCGTAGAACGGCACCCGGTCCATGAACTCGATGAAAGTCTTCTTCACGTCGCGCATGTTCCGGTAGCAATCCATGTGCTCGCGGTCGATGTTGGTCACCACAGACAAAATCGGCGACAGTTTCAAGAATGAGCGATCGCTCTCGTCGGCTTCGGCAACCAGGTATTGTGATTTTCCCAGCCGAGCATTCGATCCCATTGCATCCACGCGCCCGCCCACCACCACCGTAGGGTCGAGCCCGCCGGCAGCGAGCACCGCAGCCACCATTGAAGTAGTCGTGGTCTTGCCGTGCATCCCGGCAATCGCGATCCCGTATTTCAGCCGCATCAATTCCGCCAGCATTTCCGCGCGCTGGATCACTGGAATGTGCAATTCATGCGCGCGCGACACTTCGGGATTCTCCGCCGAAATCGCCGAACTGGTAACGACCACCTCCGAACCGCTGACGTTTTCCGCCCCGTGTCCTTCAAAGATCATGGCCCCAAAACTGGCAAGCCGCTGCGTAACCGGGGAATTCTTCAGATCCGATCCCGAAACTTTGTAGCCGAGATTGAGCAGCACCTCGGCAATTCCGCTCATGCCAATCCCGCCGATCCCCACGAAATGTATGCGCTGAATTTTTGCAAACATAAATCAGCTTCTAGGCCACAGATCTACGCGGATCTCACGGATTTTGTAATTTGGTAATCGGGTAATTTTGTAATCTGACCATGCTGCAGCGCCACGGAGATGATTGGACCAAATTACAAAATCACAAAATTACAAAATTTCCAAATTACAAAATTACGAAATACTTAAATACTCAATTACCCAAATCCTCAATTCCCCCGACCCGCGCCGCCATAGCCGCAATCTCGCGCGCCGCATTCGGATGCGATAATCGCCGCGCCGCTTGCCCCATTGTCTCCAATCGTTGCGGATCCTGCAGTAGCGCCGAAATCGTTTCCGCCAGCCAGACCCCTTCCAGCTTGGACTCCTCTACGACGACCGCGGCACCATGCTTAGCCAAAGCCTCGGCATTCACTCGCTGATGATCGTCCGCGGCGCGCGGGAACGGCACGAACACCGCCGGCTTTCCTGCCGCGGCGATCTCCGCCACCGTGCTCGCGCCGGAACGGCACACCACCAGATCCGCCTTAGCGAAGGCCGCCGGCATGTCTTCGATGAATTTGAACACTTCCGCCGACTCTCCCACCCGCTCGTACGCTGCCAGCGCGTCATTATAGTCACGCTCGCCAGTCTGATGAATGATGTGAATCCCCGGTGCCTCACGCTGCAACACCGGCAGGCACCGGAACAGGGCTGCATTGATCGCGTGCGCCCCCTGGCTGCCGCCGAACACGAGCAGCGTGGGCGTTCCCCCGCGTTTGGGCGCGATGTCGAAAAATGCCTGGCGCACCGGCACTCCCGTTACTTCCCCGTGCCGAAAATACTTCGCAGTCTCCTCGAAGTGCACGGCCGCCGCCGACACGAAGCGTGCCACGAGCCGGTTAGCAAAACCTGGGACCACGTTGGGTTCAAACGCCAGCGTAGGAATATGTTTCACCACGGCCGCGAGCATCGCCGGGCCTGAGGCGTATCCGCCGACCCCGATGACCACGTCGGGCGCGAATTCATTGAGCATTCTTCCCGCATCCCAGATCGCGCGCGGCAGGTCGAACGCAGTTTTCGCGCGGGTC
>QHVR01000380.1 GCA_003223595.1 Acidobacteriota bacterium | reverse complement strand
GGAAGGTCACAGGCAGCTTGGCGCTCGGATTCACGTCTCCGAAAAGAACATTCGCCACGGCGTCGGATCCCTTGCTGCCGGCGAACCACGCTTCCAGAATCGCACTGACCTGCCCCGCCCAGGGCATGGTCACCGGGCCTCCAGTTTCCAGCACAACCACCGTGTGCGGATTGGCAGCCGCCACTTTCGCAATTAAGCTATCCTGATTTTCGGGCAGAGACAGCGTAGGCAGGTCCATGTCTTCGCTTTCCCACTGGTAGGCAAACACAATCGCTACGTCGGACTTGGCTGCTAGAGATGCCGCTTTTTCCGGATCGGCTCCAGAATCAAATTGCACGCTTGCGCCTGGAACCTTCGCTCGAATGGATTTCAGAGGAGAAGTGGGGAACCACACCGGTTCCAGCCAGCGCGTCTGGCCCTTGCCCGGGGGCAGGATCGCATTGCCTACCGGAGGATCGACTTGCGCCGAACCGCCTCCCGAAATCATTCCCACATCCGCGTGCGGACCGATAATCGCGATGCTGTGTACCTTGGAAGCAGCGAGGGGAAGTTGCTCGTGATCATTCTTGAGCAGCACGATTGCTTGCTCCTCGAGGGTGCGCGCTACTTCGAAGCCGCGGTCGACATCCACGACGCTTTTCTGCGGAGGATCGTCAATTACGCCGGTGGCAAACATCGCGCGTAAAATCCGCTGCACGTGATCGTCAAACTCTGACTGGGGGACTCTTCCAGACTCCACCGCTTTCTTCAGTGCGTCACCGTAAAAAATCCAGCCCGGTTGTTCATGATCCAGCCCAGCGGCGGATGCCTTTTCTGTGCTGTGTGCTCCTCCCCAGTCGGTGAGCACAAATCCTTTGAATTTCCAGTCGTTCTTCAAGACGTCGGTGAGCAGATATTTGTTTTCGCAGGCATAGTCCCCGTTCACGCGATTGTAAGAACACATGACCGCGCCCACGTTGGAGTCCAGCACTCCGATCTCAAAAGCGAGCAGATCACTCTCCCGCGCCGCGCGTTTATCGATGTTCACGTTGACCGCATTGCGTCCGCTCTCCTGATCGTTAAGTGCGTAATGCTTGATGTCGCCGATCACGTGCTGGGCCTGTAAGCCCTTAATGGCCGATGCCACCATCTTGCCCGCCAGAATCGGATCCTCGCCCATGTACTCAAAGGTTCGGCCATTGCGCGGTTCGCGGGTGAGATTTACGCCGCCACCCAGCCCCATGTTGTATCCCTGCGCGCGCAGTTCGCGGCCAATCAGCGCTCCATATTCGTAGGCGCCCGCCAAATCCCATGTCGCCGCTCCCGCGATATCCGACGGCAGCGCCGTAGAGTAGCGGCCGTTCTCACCGCTCACGCGAACTCCGTAAGCAGCATCCGACATCTGCAGCGCCGGAATGCCCAGCCGCGGAATCCCGGGAACATATCCAGCGCCCCCGTTGGAGTGGATGGCCAGAGGACTCATCGGGCTCAGCCCAACCATGCCCGTGCCGTGCAGCATCTGGATCTTTTCGTCGACGGTCATTTCCTTGACGACCATCGCGGCACGCTCGTCGGGTGAGAGACTGCGATTCGTCCAGGGATGCGGTGTTTCGCTGTTTTGCGACGGAACGAGAGTGGGAAAGAAGAGGAAGAAAAACAAGAAAGGCAAAAAAAGGCGGTTCGTACTCTGGGACATGAGCGGACCTCCGTTGTGTGTCCACTACAAAATCGATATTGTAGCAGGTTGGGAGCGCCTGCGAGTTAATTCACTGGAGTCGAGGCTATAACTCGCGCTCCAATTCGGTGCGCCGGGAGGCACCCGGGCTTTAAACTAAATCGGTGAAGATCGCGCTGGGGCAGATCAACCCGACAGTCGGAGATTTCTCCGGCAACGCAGCCAAGATCATTGACTTCTCTCGCCGCGCACAGTCCGCGGGTGCGGGCATGATTCTGTTTCCGGAGTTGTCCGTCTGTGGCTATCCTCCGCGGGATCTGGTGGAGCGCCCGTCATTCGTAACCCGCAACCGCGAGTCGGCAGAGCGGATCGCTGCGCAAACCAAGGGCATTGGCGTCATCTGTGGCTTGGTAACACCGGCGGATTCCGATGCCGGCAAGAGCGTCAACAATTCCGCCGCTCTGCTCATGGACGGCAAGGTCGCATTTATTCAGTCCAAGATGCTGTTGCCCACCTACGATGTCTTCGACGAGATGCGCAACTTCGCCCCCGCCAAAAAACAGGAACTATTCCCATTCTGCGGCAATCGCATGGCGCTCACTATCTGCGAGGATGCCTGGAACGACAAGCAATTCTGGGTGAAGCGCCTCTATACCGTAGATCCCGTGGAGGCGTTGATCCAGGCTGGCGGGAATTTCGTGCTGAACATTTCGGCTTCGCCCTTCTGGATCGGCAAGCGCGAGTTGCGCCGGGACATGCTGGCCAGCATCGCCCGACAGCATAAAGTCCCCGTCGTTCTCGTCAACCAGGTTGGCGGGAATGACAGCCTAGTCTTCGATGGCTCCAGTCTGGTCCTCAATCGCGAAGGGAATGTAATCGCGCAGGGACTCTCGTTTGAAGAAGATTTGATCTATTTCGATTCGCAGAGTCTGACGGGCGAAATGCATCAAGAGGTGGCCGGCGACGAGGCCAGTGCTTATTCCGCGCTGGTGCTCGGTACTCGCGATTACATTCAGAAGTGCGGATTCCAAAAGGCGATCGTGGGTCTCAGCGGAGGCATCGATTCTGCGCTGACCGCCGTGATCGCCGCCGACGCGGTTGGAGCCGAGAACGTAATCGGCGTCGGTATGCCGGGCCCATATTCGTCGCCAGGATCCATCGAGGATGCTCGTATGCTGGCGAAAAATCTGGGGATTCGCTTTGAATTACTCTCGATCAATCCCGCGTATGAGGCCTATCGCCAGATCCTGCACGATGTTTTTGCCGGCCTCCCGCAAGATGTGACCGAAGAAAATATTCAGGCCAGGGCCCGTGGAACCCTTCTGATGGCGCTCTCCAATAAGTTCGGCGCGATCGTGCTCTCCACAGGCAACAAGAGCGAACTTGGTGTCGGCTACTGCACTCTCTATGGCGACATGGTGGGAGGATTGGCGGTAATCTCCGATGTGCCCAAGACTCTCGTTTACCGCCTCAGCGCCTATGTAAATTCCCGCCGGCCGGTGATCCCGCAGTCAACTTTGGAAAAGCCGCCATCGGCGGAATTGCGCCCCGATCAGAAGGACAGCGATTCGCTTCCGCCCTATGAAGTTCTGGACGCAATCCTCGAGGACTATATCGAAGACTCGCATTCCGCCGAGCAAATCGCCGCGGATCGTAAGTTCGACATTCAACTTGTGAAGCGAGTCATTCGGATGGTGGACCGCGCCGAGTACAAGCGGCAACAGGCGGCTCCCGGACTGAAGATCTCACCCAAGGCGTTCGGCTACGGACGCCGGGTTCCAATTGCCGCCAAGTTCGAAACGTGAGCCGGAAAAATATCGTATCCTCGTACGCACGCGGACATCGCTTCCCAGAGCACAATGAAAGGAAATCATGCGCAGTTTTCTGACCCTGTGGATTT
>QHVR01000379.1 GCA_003223595.1 Acidobacteriota bacterium | reverse complement strand
TTCCAGATTGCATTTCTGCTGCTCAATCTCTGGCTGGGATCAGCGTTTTATTTCTGGGTTCGCCAACTGGAAACCGGAAGCCACCAGCGCATGACGTTCCGCCCTGCGGGAGTCGAGGGATGGCTTCCCATTGCCGGATTGATGAACGTGAAGTATTGGCTGTCCACCGGACACATTCCAGGCATCCACCCTGCAGCATTTTTTCTTTTCATCACATTCCTGGCGATCGCATTTCTGTTCCGTAAAGCGTTCTGCAGCTGGCTGTGTCCGGTCGGAACGCTCTCGGAATATCTCTGGCGCGCCGGCCGCACCCTCTTGCGCCGCAACTTCCAGCTGCCACGCTGGCTCGATTTTCCCCTGCGCAGCCTGAAGTACCTGCTGCTCTGCTTTTTTGGGTGGGCGGTGGGGAACATGCCGGCGGAAGCCATTGAGCGATTCATGCGCAGTCCGTATGGGGTCGTTGCGGATGTGCGAATGCTGAATTTCTTCCGGTACATGGGCGAGACTGCGGCAGTGGTACTCGCCATCCTGGTCATCGCGTCGGTACTGATTCAGAATTTCTGGTGCCGATATCTCTGCCCGTACGGAGCGCTGCTGGGATTGGCTTCCCTGCTCAGCCCGTTGCGCATTCGCCGCAGCGAGTCCGCCTGCATTGACTGCGCGAAGTGTGCGAAGGCGTGTCCCTCGGCGCTGCCTGTCGACAAGCTGATCACCATCAAATCCGCGGAGTGCACAGGGTGCATGGAATGCGTTGCCGCGTGTCCCGCCGAAGGCGCACTGCAGATGACGCTGCCGCAGTGGACGCATGCACCGAAGCAAGGCCGTATTCCCGCATGGGCCATGGCAGTGGGAGTGGCAGTCCTATTCTTCGGAATCGTGGGATACGCGAGAAGCGCGGGATATTGGAACGGCGATGTTCCTGACTATGTTTATCGCCAACTGGTGCCGCAGGCGAGTGAAGTCAGCCATCCCCTAGAATGAGGGCTGCTGGTGTCGAGGCCCCTTCAGGAATAAATAGCGATCGGCTGCACGACTCGCGTGATAGTACCGGTCGGGCTGGGCTGATCTGGTTTCAGGCCGCAGCGCATTGATGCGAACAGTCCGATCAGTTGTCCCAGCATAACGTCGAGCACTGGCCGATAGAGATCAGGAAGTCCATCAGGCCCAACCGACAGGCAATAGTCCGAGAGTTGAGCGACGTCGGCGCCGTCTCCGGTAGTTACAACAATGCGCACTCTGCCGAGGCGCTTGCGATCCATTTCGCGCAGCAAGTCGATCTCGTAGCCGCGCCGCCGCGCATCGCTGGATAGAAAAGAAACGAACACGGTCTGGTTGTCCACGCTCGACATCGGCCCGTGACGCAGGCCGAGCTGGGTTTCCGCCAGAGTAGTCACTTTCCCTGAACTCAACTCCACGACTTTAAGAGCGCACTCGTCGGCGACCCCGCGCAACACGCCGCAGCCCACGAACACGGCCCGTGTGCACCCCAGCGTGGTGACCTCGGCAGCAGCTTCCGCGGCCTCCGGAAGGAACTTCCTGCCACACTCGGAAAGTTGCGCAACGACTTTGCCGAATGCGCTGAAATCATCGAGGTGGCCCACACATTGTCCCGCCAGCAGCATGTTGGTAAACGAACTGGTCATCGCGAGTCCGCGGTCGTTGACGGAGTCGTCCAGCACGAGCGCGAAGGCGCGGTCGGGATGCTGCGCGCACAACTTGGCCATGGGCCCCTGTGGATTGCAGGTGATAACCAGATGCCGGATCTCGCGCCGCTTCTGGAGTGCACGTTCGAGAAGCGCAACTCCTTCCGGACTCTCCCCGGAGCGCGAAAAGGATATCCAGAAGTATTCGCGTCCGGCGCGATGGAAGTCATCGAACTCGGTCAACAGCGTGGTGCTGGGCAAGGCCCAGACATCACATCCGAGCCGGCTGCGCAGAAGAGGAGCGAGCGCCCGCCCAGTGTAGTCCGACGTACCCGCGCCAACGAGATAAACTGCGGGAGAGGAGGTACTTCCCCGCCCAATTCCGGCGCGCCGCAGGACGTCCCCCAGTGCAGTCTGGTTGGCCGCGCACACCTGGTACGTGGTCTTCCACGTGTCGGGCTGCTGCCAGATCTCCCGGGGAGTATGCTCGAGCCCGCGCTCAACCTTCTCCTGTTCGGGTAATTCCAAAAGCCTGCACAGCGGATTCGCCAACGTGAAATCCTCCAAGGGAAAGGACTCAGTAGTCTATTACAAGCCCCGGCGATTGAAAAGATTTCGAAAGGAAAAGAAATGTTGTTCGGAAGTAATCGTCAGAAGGATGGAAGGCAGGGCTGGGCGCGGGAAACTTGAAACCAGGATCGAAATCTCAGCAACTAAGACGCTTCTACCGTGTTTTTGCCGGAGGAGGCTGGAAATGATTCGTGGTCGGGTGAGTTCATTAGTGCTGGCAGGCGCAATACTCTTTTCTATGGTTGGGGTGGCGTGTGGGGGCCACCATGCTTATCGGGTGTACGACCCTTATTACACGGACTATCACCAGTGGAACGGCGACGAGGACTACTATTATCGGCAGTGGGCCGACGAGACCCGTCGCGATCCGCACCGCGATTTCCGCAGGCTACCTCCCCGAGACCAGAAAGAATACTGGACGTGGCGCCACAACCATGGAGACCATGATCGCAATCGCGATCACGATCGGGACCATGATCGACGCTAACGCACGAAACCGGGCTCTCAGCCGAGCGCGGCGAGAGCCTCGTCCGTAGTGGTGAGCCTGGCTCCCAACCGCTTCAGTTCTGTGATGGTGCATTCCCCGTCATCTCTTTTGAGCGTTTCGATTGCATCCTGCACGACGGCTACGCGCCGCCCTCGCTCCAGCAAACCTTTTGCGGCGAAGCTGACGCAGAATTCGGTCACCACTCCGAACACCACGAACTCAGCGTCATTGCCAAGCCGCCGCACCAGTTCTTCAGCGTGCCGGCTTTCAAAGACATTCAAGGTCTGCTTTTCGAGCAGGATCTGCTGGTATTGGGACAGGTCTTCCGGCAGCGTGGCGGATGCATCATTGGGAACACGCGCAACTTTGGCGGTCAGCGCCTCCGGGACTAGCTCTGCGCCAGGAGTTCCCTTCACGCAGTGCGGGGGAAAAGTCTTGAACTCGGGATCGTTGGGCGTGTGAAAACATCCATGAGAAACAAGGAAGACCTTCCCCAGGCGCGCCGGATCGGTGAGGCGGCGGATATTGGACAACAACTTCTCAGCCCCGGGAACGTACAGTTTGCCTCCCGGCAGCATGAAGTCGCGCTGCACATCCACCTCCCAGAAAATGTAGTCGCGGGAAACCATGATTCTCCTGTGGTGCGTTCTCGATCTTGAGATTGTAGATTGCTGGTTTTGCATTTGAATAGTGCGAGACCACCAGGGGACATAAGAAAGAGAAGACTGTAAATGTGGCAGGGCGCGCTTCTTCTCACCGGGCTATAGGTCGCGTATATTGTGGGCTTCCAGAAACTTTTTACGAAAACTCATGAGCCACGACGCACCTGCAAACTCTTCAGCCTCAAACAAGCTGGTTATCCGCAACATCGGGCTGCTGCTCAGCGGGGATATCGATCGCCCGATTTTGGATGCCGATACCGTGGTCGCGGTCGATGGCTCGTTGGGAAACAAAAAGATTTGGATTTGAGTGGTGCGGCCGTTACGGTCGATGCTAAAGGCACGGCGCTCGCTCCCGGATTGATCGACAGCCACGTGCATCCTGTGTGCGGCGACTGGACGCCTCGCCAGAACCAATTAGGCTGGATTGAGAGCTGCCTGCATGGCGGCGTGACGACGATGGTATCGGCCGGGGAAGTTCATACGCCGGGACGGCCTAAGGACATTGTCGGCCTGAAAGCGATGGCGATCTTCGCGCAGCGTGCGTTTCAGGCGTTTCGGCCGGGCGGAGTGAAGATCTACGCGGGAGCGCCGGTGCTCGAACAGGGCATGGTGGAAGACGACTTCCGGGAACTCGCGGAGGCGGGTGTCAAGTTTCTCGGCGAAGTGGGGCTGGGCAGCGTCAAGGACGGCACTACCGGACGGCGCATGGTCGCGTGGGCTCGCAAATACGGCATCCAGAGCACGATCCACACGGGCGGGCCGTCGATCCCAGGGTCAAGCCTCATCGATAAGGATATGGTGCTCGAAACCGACGCGGATGTGATCGGGCATGTGAACGGTGGGCACACCGCCTTACCCGACGATCAGGTCAAGGAACTCTGCGAACGCTCGCCGCGCGCTTTGGAAATCGTTCATAACGGAAATGAGCGGGCCGGCCTGCTGGCCTTGCGAACTGCAAAAGAGCTGAGGCAGATGCATCGCGTTATTTTGGGGACGGACTCGCCTGCTGGATCTGGCGTGCAACCGCTGGGAATTTTACGAATGATCTCGATGCTCTCTTCTCTCGGCGAAATTCCTGCAGAAATCGCGATCTGCCTGGCAACGGGCAACACAGCAAAGATGCGCAATCTGAACTGCGGGCTGATTGCTCCGGGAAGAGAGGCGAGCTTTGTCTTTCTCGACACTGCGCAACAGTCGGCGGGTAAGAATCTTCTGGACAGTATTCAAAAAGGAGACCTGGCGGGGGTGGGGATGGTGATCACGGATGGAGCGGTGAGCATTCAGCGCAGCCGAAATACGCCGCCGGCCACGCGAGTGCCGGAGGTCGTGAAGCGATGAGCCGTCGCGTTCCGGGCGGGAGGCCAGGGTTCAGAGTTGCGCTCTTTGTTCTATGTGCTGCGCTGGCTCCTGCTTCTGCCCAAGCCGTCATCCCGGAGTGGTGCCGCGCTCTTCCGCGTCCGGAATACAAGGCTCTCGAACGCGTTCCCGTCAGCGATGCCTGGTTTGAAGTCTACAAGCCTGCAGCAGGAGTGTTTGCCATCTATGAACCGCACCAGTCTGAGGAGACGATTGGATACCTGATCACTGGCACGAACCGAGCGCTGTTGTTCGATACAGGGATGGGCATCAGCGATATCAAGAAAGTCACCACGGAATTGACCAAGCTGCCCATCATCGTGCTGAACTCACACACGCACGACGATCATGTTGGTGGCAATTGGGAGTTCGAGACGATTTACGCAATGGATACAAACTTCACGCGTACGAATGCCAAAGGCTCGCGCGAAGACGCGCAGGCCGAAATTGTTCGCGACCAGATCTGCGGAGCGTTGCCCAAAAGTTTTGATGCGAAATCGTACGCTACGCGGCCTTGGAAGATCACGAAATATATTCACGACGGCGAGAAGATCGAGTTGGGAGGGCGAAACATCGAGGTGATCGCGACGCCGGGGCATACGCCGGACGCAATCTCATTGTTTGATCGAGCCAACGGGCTGCTGTTCACTGGAGATACGTATTATCCGGCGCCCATCTGGCTGTTTCGTCCGGAGACGGATTTGAATGCTTATGCGGCGTCTATCCGGCGGCTGGCGGCACTCGCGCCGGAAGTGAAGCTGGTGCTGGGGGCACACAATATTCCGGTAGCTTCAGCTGCCGTGCTGCCGAGGTTGGTATCTGCCTTCGATGCGGTTCGGGCAGGCAAAGTGGAGGGTAGGCCGGCGCCGGGCGGGAAAGTGCTGTACACCGTGAATGGCATTACGTTTCTAATGCGTGCGCCATAGGCAGCCGAGCTTCGCTCGGCCGTACAGCCGATGCGGCTGTCCCTACATAGAGCTAACGCAGTCCATCTTCGCCTTTGATTTCAGTTTTTTTCAGGCCGCCTACTCTCGGGAGAGGG
>QHVR01000135.1 GCA_003223595.1 Acidobacteriota bacterium | reverse complement strand
GCCAACGAGATGCTGAAGAGCCGCAAGGACTCGCTCGAAGGCAAGCTCTGCCTGGTTTCGGGCAGCGGCAACGTATCGCAGTACACGATCGAGAAGCTGCTCGACTTCGGCGCGAAGCCAGTCACCGTCTCCGATTCCAACGGCGTGATCTACGATCCCGATGGAATCGATCGCGACAAGCTGGCTTACATCATGGAGCTGAAGAACTTCAAGCGCGGACGCATTCGCGACTATGCCGACAAGTTCAAGAAAGCCATCTTCATGCCGACGGACATCAAGTTGGAACACAATCCGCTGTGGAATATTAAAGCGGACTGCGCCTTCCCCAGCGCGACGCAGAACGAAATCACTGCGAAAGATGCGGCGAACCTGCTGAAGAACGGCTGCAAGCTGGTTGCCGAGGGCGCGAACATGCCGTCCACGCTCGAAGCCACCAAGATGTTCCTCGACGCCAAAGTCCTGTACGGACCAGCCAAGGCTGCCAATGCCGGCGGCGTGGCCACGTCCGGCCTCGAGATGTCGCAGAACAGCGCACGCCTGAGCTGGACTCGCAAGGAAGTCGATGACCGTCTGCACAACATCATGATCGCCATCCACCAGAACTGCTACGAAACGGCCGAGAAATACGGCACGCCTGGCAATCTGGTGAACGGCGCCAACATCGGTGGCTTCCTGAAAGTAGCCAACGCCATGCTCGACCAGGGCCTTGTCTAAGTAAGTATTGGAAAGGATGCCCCAGCTCTCGCAGTAAGCGAGATCCGGGGCATCCCTGTTTTCCTCAGGTGCTAAAGTCAAGACCTCGATCGTGTACTTCCCGCACAAAAACCATTGCAGACCGCTGCTAATCTCCTGATTCAACTGCTTCTATGGTGTTCAAGGTATGTGCAAATAAATCTATGTATCTCATTCAGCAACAGCAACGTAGATCGACAAATTAAATCGGTTTAACTTCGCTCTGGCGAGGCACCGTGCGCCAATGAGGGAAGGTTTGTCCGGCATGACCTCTTGTCATCTTCCATCGGGCTGTGGGCGTCCGCAGCAGGCGTTCCTTTCAGTGAGCAGAACCGTCGAGCGCTCGACGGATGGCCGACGGGATCCGCGCGGACTGCGTGCAATCACAGCCTTCCGTGAGCGTCATCACATCCGCCATTTTTATTCAATGCTACCGTTCGCTCCCATTAGTGCGCTGGTTCTGGGGTCCCGAACGCTCGCTGCTCGTCTTCAGGGAAATTTCAGCGCGTTCGCGAGCCTGGAAGCAGGATCCGACCGACACAAAGGAGAGGACGTATGGGCCACTCCATCCCCACGATCTGGGAATCGATGCAGGCGAAGGGCTACGATCGCCGCGAATTTCTGCGCTTCTGCAGCTTCGCCGCGATGATGGCTGGAATTGAGACTGCCGGCTTCAGCAAAGTGGTGCACGCTTTGGAAACGCAAGCGAGGCCACCCGTGGTCTGGCTGCACTTCCAGGAATGCACCTGCTGCAGCGAGTCGTTCATTCGCTCGTCGCATCCGCTGGTCGCAGACGTGCTGCTCGACAGCATCTCGCTGGATTACAGCGAAACCCTGCAGGCCGCGGCTGGACATCAGGCGGAGAAGAGCCTGCACGACACCATGCAGAAGTTTGCCGGCAAGTACATTCTGCTGGTCGAGGGATCGATTCCCACCCACGACGGCGGCGTGTACTGCACGATCGGCGGACGCACCGCGGAAGACATTCTGCAGGAAGCCGCGAAAGATGCCGCCGCCGTGATCGCGTGGGGAAGTTGCGCGTCGCACGGCTGCGTGCAATCGGCGAAGCCGAATCCCACGGGCGCCACTCCAGTACATAAGCTCATCAGCAAGCCCGTGATCAACGTGCCAGGGTGTCCTCCCATCGCTGACGTGATGACAGGTGTGATCACGCATCTGCTGGTGCTGGGCAGCGCTCCGGAACTGGATGGCCTCGGCCGTCCCAAAGAGTTCTACTCTCGCCGCGTTCACGACACCTGCTATCGCCGCCCCTATTACGATGCCGGATTATTTGTCGAATCCTTCGACGATGAGAAAGCACGCAAAGGATACTGCCTGTACAAAATGGGATGCCGCGGCCCGGTTACCTACAACGCCTGCTCGGTGACCAAGTGGAATGGGGCGACCAGCTATCCCATTCAGTCGGGCCACGGATGCATCGGTTGCAGCGAGGCAGGATTCTGGGACAACGGTCCTCTCTATCAGCACCTCGCTTCGTTCCCCGGATTCGGAATCGAGAGCACCGCCGATAACGTGGGCGCGCTCGTCGGCATTGCCGCGTTGGGAGGCATGGCTGTGCACGCTGTCAGCACCAACGTGCGCAAGCATGAACTGCTCGTCCAGGGCAAGCATTCAGAACCGAAGGCGAAGGAGTAACCCATGGCGAATCGGATTGTGGTCGATCCAATCACTCGCATTGAAGGGCATCTTCGTGTGGAAGCCGTGGTCGAGAACGGCGTCATCACCGACGCGTACAGCGCCGGCACCATGGTTCGCGGCTTCGAGAAGATCCTGAAAGGGCGCGATCCGCGGGATGCCTGGGCTTTCACCGAGCGCGCTTGCGGCGTTTGCACGACCGTGCACGCGCTGGCCAGTGTTCGCTGCGTAGAAGACGCACTCAACATCACTGTGCCGCAGAACGCAGAGTTGATCCGCAACCTGATGTTCTGCACGCAGTACGTGCAGGATCACGTGGTGCACTTCTATCACCTGCACGCCCTCGATTGGGTTGACGTAGTAAGCGTACTGAAAGCCGATCCTAAAAAGACATCGGCGCTTGCCGAATCGATCTCCAGTTGGCCGAAGAGTTCGCCGAAATATTTTGCCGAATTGCAGACGCGCCTGAAGACGTTCGTGGAAAGCGGGCAACTCGGCATCTTCGCCAACGGTTATTGGGGACATCCCGCCTACAAACTACCGCCGGAAGTGAATCTGCTGGCGGTGGCGCATTATCTGGAAGCGCTGGAGTGGCAGAAGGAGATCGTGAAGATCCATGCCATTTTCGGCGGCAAGAACCCGCACCCGAATTACCTGGTGGGCGGGGTGCCTTGCTCGCTCAATGCGGAAGAGGTGAACGCCGTCAATATGGAGCGGCTGAACCATGTCGGCAGCCTCATCAAGCAAGCTAAAGAATTTGTCGAACAAGTCTATATTCCCGACCTGATGGCCATCGCGAGCTTCTACAAAGAGTGGGCCGGCTACGGCGGTGGGCTGAAGAATTATCTGGCCTATGGTGATCTGCCCACGCGCGGCTACGGACAGCCCGACTACTTCAAGTTTGCCCGTGGCGCGATTCTGGATCGCAACCTGAACGAAGTTCATCCCGTAAACGGCCGCGATGCGGAGGAGATCAAGGAATATATCGCGCATTCCTGGTATCGCTACGCCGGCGGCGACAACCTCGGGCTGCACCCGTTCGAAGGGGAGACGGAATTCAACTTTACCGGGCCGAATCCCCCTTACGAACAACTCAACGTCGAAGGCAAATATTCCTGGCTGAAGACGCCTCGCTGGAAAGAGCACCCCATGGAAGTCGGGCCGCTCGCGCGTCTTCTGGTCAGCTATGCCGCGGGCCGTACCGACGTGAAACAGGTTGTGAACGATGCCCTGAAGCAGCTCAACGTCCCCGTGGATGCGCTGTTCTCTACACTGGGACGTACCGCGGCGCGCGGTCTCGAAACGCTGCTGGTCGTGCATTGGATGCAAGGCTTCTACGATGATCTGATCGCGCAAATGAAGACCGGGCACACCAGCACTTTCACGCGCGAGAAGTGGGAGCCCTCGACCTGGCCGGCAAGCGCGGAAGGCGTAGGCCTGACCGAAGCACCGCGCGGCGCGCTCGCGCACTGGATCCGTATCAAGGAGGGCAAGATCGACAATTACCAACTGGTGGTGCCGAGCACGTGGAACGCGTCCCCGCGCGACGGCAACGGGCAACGCTCCGCGTACGAGGCTTCGCTGATCGGCACCAAGATGGCGCATCCCGATCAGCCGTTGGAGATTCTGCGCACCATTCACTCGTTCGATCCGTGCATTGCGTGCGCCGTGCATCTTTATGATCCACAGGGCAAACACCTGCACCAGGTGAAGTTCTACTGAGGAAGAGCCTATGGCTACCAAGGCATTTGTAGCTCAAGCGTCCCAGCCGGAGAAGTTCCGGCGAGTCTATGTCTGGGAATTCCCGGTGCGGCTCTATCACTGGGTAAACGCGCTCTGCGTAGTTGTATTGTGCGTGACCGGCTACCTGATCGGCAGGCCGCTCGCCATCACGTATTCCAGTGAAGCCTACCAGCAGTACTGGTTCGGCACCGTACGCTTTCTGCACTTCGTGACGGCGTTCGTGTTCTTCTTCAACTTTCTGGTACGCCTGTATTGGGGATTCGTCGGAAACCAGTACGCGAAGTGGAGCAACTTCATTCCCAACCATCGCGCCCAGTGGCGCGAGATGATCGAGGTGATGAAGGTAGACGTGCTGCAAACGCGCGTCCAGGGCTTGATCACGCTGGGACACAACGCGCTGGCGGGGCTGATTTATTTCCTGTCGTTCCTGGCATTTCTGTTCCAGTCGCTGACCGGATTTGCTCTGTATTCCAGCATGAGCCAGGCCAGGTTGCCGCGCCTGTTTGCCTGGATCACGCCGCTGATGGGCGGAGACTTTGCCGTGCGCCAGTGGCATCACATCTTCATGTGGTTCTTTATCTGGTTCACCCTCGTGCACGTGTACCTGGTTTTCTATCACGATTACATCGAGGGCCGGGGCACCACGTCATCGATGGTGGGCGGTTGGAAATTTGACAGTGACAAACGAGACGAGAAGTAGCGATCACGTGCTTGTGCTCGGCATCGGCAATGTGCTGATGGGCGACGAAGGCATTGGAGTGCACGTGGTCCAACGCCTGGAACAATTGCCGCTACCCGAGAATGTGCGCTGCCTCGATGGCGGGACGGGCAGCTTTCTCTTACTCGAGTCCATGCAACTGGCGAGCCGCATCATTCTGATTGATGCCACCATCGACGGCAAACGGCCAGGCACGGTAACTCGTCTGACCCCGCAGTTCTCCTCGGATTACCCCGTGACCCTCACCGCGCACGATATAGGGCTGAAAGATCTGCTGGACGCCGCTTATCTCACTAGCGGAGCGCTTGCGGTCACGCTATTTGCGGTTTCCATCGAACCGCCGAGCGGCATAGGAATGGAGTTGTCCCCAGCCATCACGAACACCATCCCGTTGATCGCAGAAATGATCATGGAAGAGCTTGCCTGCGCAGCGGTTCGGGCTTGACGAGTCCCGGACGCCACGCCCCGGGCTGCGTGGGGCGGGCGAGTGCTGTTGACGAGGCTTACGGTGGACGAGAAAGTCCGCACTCTATTCCGCCTTTCTAGCTCTGCAAATTTGTTCTAGGATACGGTGCGTGACCGTCCCCACGATTTCCGCGCCCATTCTCGATCTCGAAGAGCGCTTCGAAGCTTTCGAGAATTTGATGCCCTTCCGGGTGCAGAACATTCTGCTGGTCTCGAGCCTCTACGATTCTTTCATCCTGCGGGAAGATGGGCGGCTCAATGAGTTGCTCATCGACGAGTCGCTGGAGATGAACCTGCGCCAGATTCCTAACATCACGCACGTCTCGAGTTGCGCGGAGGCGCTGGAGCTGGCGAAATCCAATCCGCAGTTCAATCTGATCGTCACCAATCTCGCGGTGGGCGATATGAATGCTGCCCAACTTGCGCGGGACGTCCGCCGCGCCGGGCTCGATGTGCCGGTAGTCGTGCTGGGCTACGACTATCGCGAGATCAAGGACTTTGTCGCGCGCAATCCAGCCACAGACATCGACCGCGTTTTCCTCTGGCAGGGAACCGCCCGCATCCTGATCGCGATCGTCAAGTATGTCGAAGACAAACGCAACGTTCTGCACGACACCCGCGCCATGGGAGTGCCCGTGCTGCTGGTGGTGGAAGACAACATTCGCTACTACTCGTCGTTTCTTCCGGTGATCTATACCGAGCTGATTAAGCAGTCGCGCCGCGTGATTCAGGAAGGCATCAACGTCGCTCACAAGCTGGTGCGGATGCAGGCCCGGCCCAAAATCCTGCTGAGCTCAAATTTCGAAGAAGCCGCGGAACTGGTACAGCAATACCGCGAATACATTTTCGGCGTGGTATCGGACGTGGAGTTCCCCTGGGAAGGGAAGCTGAGTCCCGAAGCCGGATTCGAACTCGCGCGCATGGTGCGCAGCCTTACGCCCGATGTGCCGGTGGTTCTGCAGACCAGCCGGACCGAGTTCCGCCCCCGCGCCCAGGCCCAGGGCTATTCGTTTCTGCGCAAGCGTTCGCCAACTTTGCTCAAAGATTTGCGGCGCATCTTGACGGATCAATTCGGCTTCGGCGATTTCGTTTTCCGCATGCCCGAGCAGGGCGAGGTAGGCCGCGCCAAAGATTTGACCGAATTGGAAGAGCTGCTGCAGAGCGTTCCCGCCGACAGCCTGATGTTCCACGCACAGCGCAATCACTTCTCCCATTGGCTGATGGCGCGCACGGAATTTGCGCTGGCGGCGAAGCTGCGGCCGCGGCGAGTATCGGATTTCAATGGGCCCGAGCACCTGCGCCATGACCTGATCGAATCCATCAACGACTACCGCCGCGAGCAGAATGAGGTGCTGATCGGCGACTTCAAGGCGGACACGTTCAAGCCTTCGCAGTCCAGTTTTCTCCGCATTGGTTCCGGCTCGTTGGGGGGCAAAGCTCGCGGCCTGGCCTTCGTTCGACATCTGTTGCGCACGCGCCGGATCACGAAACGGTTTCCGGGGGTGCGCATCACGGTGCCTCCCGCGGTCGTGATTGCGACCGATATGTTCGACCAGTTTCTCTCCGAAAATAATCTAGGCGACTTTGCCCTGCACTGCGACGACGACAACGAAATCCAGCAGCGCTTCTTGGACTCTGCGCTTCCCGCTCCGCTAATCGAGAACCTGGAAGCCTTTCTCGAAGAGGTTCGTTATCCCCTGGCGGTGCGCTCCTCCAGCTTGCTGGAAGACTCGCAATACCAGCCGTTCACCGGCGTGTATGAAACTTTTATGCTGGGGAACCAGCAGGGCGGATCTCGCGTCAGGCTCGACGAGCTGTCGGAGGCGATCAAGCGCGTTTATGCATCCACCTTCAGCCAGCATGCGAAATCGTACGTGCGCGCGACTCCGTATCGCCTGGAAGAAGAAAAGATGGCGGTAATTCTGCAGCAGGTCGTAGGCACGCTGCACGGGCAACGCTTCTATCCGGATTTCGCCGGAGTGGTGCGCTCTCACAACTTTTATCCCGTGCCGCCCATGAATTTCGATGATGGTATCGCGGCCGTGGCCCTGGGCCTGGGACGCACGGTCGTGGATGGCGGCAAGTGCCTGATGTTCTGTCCGCGGTATCCCAAGAACCTGCTGCAGTTTTCGTCCGTGGAAGATATTCTCGCCAATACGCAAACCGAGTTTTGCGCTCTCGAGCTCGACGCCGTTCCCCCCACAGCAGGGCCGGGCCACCTGCGCGAAGCGCGCTTCGGCCTCGATGTCGCCGAGAAGGATGGAACGCTGCACGCGGTCGCCTCCACGTATTCCGCGGACAATCACGCCGTCTACGACGGGCTAAGCCGTCCGGGCGCGCGCGTTGTGACGTTTGCGCCCATGCTGAAGTTGGGCATGTTTCCCCTGGCGCAGATCCTGGAATTACTGGTGCGAGCCGGAGAAGAGGCGTTAGGCAATCCCGTGGAGATCGAATTCGCCGTCCGCCTGCCCCGCGGAGAAGAGCCCGCCGATTTCGGATTCCTTCAGATCCGCCCGCTGACGCTGGCGCGCGATCATCAGGACCTTGCGATCGACGATGTTGATCCCGCGCAGGTGCTCTGCCGCAGCACAAAAGTTTTGGGCAACGGCCGCATCGAAAATCTGCATGACATTGTGGTGGTGGATTCTCATCGCTTCGAGCGAAGCCGCAGTCAAGAGGTAGCCAAGGCCGTGGCTCACTTCAATGCCAGCCTGAACGCCGAGAACCGTCCCTACCTGCTGATCGGCGTAGGCCGCTGGGGATCGAACGATCCCTGGCTCGGCATCCCCGTCGAATGGGACGAAATTTCCGGGGCGCGTGCCATCGTGGAAGCAGGCTTCCGCGATTTCCGCGTGACTCCTTCCCAAGGCAGCCACTTCTTTCAGAACCTCACCGCGTTTCAAGTTGGCTACTTCACGGTCAATCCCGACGCAGGAGAAGGCGCAGTCGATTGGGAATGGCTCGCCGACCAGCCCGCGGTCGAGGAAAGGGAATGCGTACGCCACCTGCACTTTCCCGACCCGCTGAGGGTGGTGATGAACAGCAAGAAGAGCCAAGGCGTGATATTTAAACCCAATGTCACCTTGAACGCATAGCCCCAGCGTTGTTCTGCGAGTAGCTGAAGCACGTCGTAGTTATTGAGGAGTTTGGAGTGATACGCAGGCGTGACTCCATTCACTGACAAGCGGCGGGATTGACTTGGAATGATGACTGCGCAACTGAACCCGCCGTGGAAAACTAAGACCGTCGTTTGAGGATGTGCGGCTTAGCTGGAAAATGCCATGAAAGCAGATTGACCCTCCATTACCTGCAAGATAGGGGTCCATTGCGATAAGAAGCTGGACAATCATTTTGCTGGACAATCATTTTAAAGGTGACAGATACTTGCGGGGTTCCTGCGATGTCTTTCGATGCTACAGCAGTCAAGATTCCCCTTAGCGGAGCAAAGTGGGCAGCTAAGTCCGAAGCCTACGCAAAGCTCGTTTCCGAGCACCTCTCTCCTCAAACGGTCTGGCTAGATGCAGGCTGTGGTTCCCGTCTGCTTGAAGACGATATGGACCAGCTGGAAACGTGGCTTGTTACCCGCTGCAAGTCCATATTCGGCATGGATCTCTCGGTGACTTCCAACCGGAACATCAAGTCACTCCTCCACGGATCCCTTTACGACTTACCCTTCAATGACAACAGCCTTGACCTAATTACGTGTCGGATGGTAGTCGAGCACCTCGACCACCCTAAGGAAGCATTTCGCGAACTCGCCCGCTGTTTGCGTCCCCGGGGCGCGTTGATTGTGATGACCCCGAATCTTCTGAACTATGCGATTTTAGGCAATGCCGTTGCGACCAAACTGCTGCCTGAGAAATTGCGACTTCACATCGTCCACGCATCTGATTCCCGAGCCGATGAAGACATTTTCCCAGTACGCTACAAGGCCAACACCATGCGTCGCCTGGTTCGATTGCTGAATGATTCAGGATTGCAAGTTCACGAAGCTATCGCTCTGCGACAACAACGAGCCTATTGGCGGAACCACGCCTCGTTGGAGAATGTCCTCATGTGGCTGACACCCAATCATGTGCTTCTGGTTTGCGCGCACAAAGTTCATTCCTGATCCGCGTTACCCCTTTCGGAGCAAGCTTGTTCAGGTATCACCAACATCAAAATTCTTCCAATTGCGTTGCTCGCTAGAAATCGCATGCCCTCCCGTTCAGAAGTGGGCGGAAGGGCATCACGATGACAGTGCGCGGGGGAGACCCGTCTACTGCTTGTCGTACACGGCAGTGCCCTTGTATTTCTTGCCCTGTGCGTCGGTTGCATTCACTGTGACCGTGCGGCTCTTGCCATCGGGCGCGACCACGACGTGGGCGGTGAGAATGACCTTCCCACCTTTTTTCGACGTTACGTGGAGCGTCCGGGCGTCCACTTGTTTCACCGACCGCGTGTCCTCGTTCGGATTGCCGGTCGAGGGATAGTCTTTCCCGTCAAACTTACCGGTCCACTCACTGTGCGTGGCGCTCCCGTCCGGCGCGGTGCCATCAATGGTGACTTTTATGCTGTCCCCGGCCGCCTCATAGACAACGGTGTTGTTCTTGAGTTCCCCAGCAGCGATTTTCGATTTCGCCTCGTTCAGCTTCCAGGTGCCCATTTGTACGTCGCTGGCAAAGCACACTGCCGCTGCCAGAAAACACAAAGCCACTGTCAAAACACGCGTTCTTGCTCTCATACGCCCTCCATGGCGAACAAATTGTGTGGATTGTTTACCGCGGCGAATTCTAGCCCCGCACCTCGCATCCTGCAACTCGGATCCGCGAGTTTCAGGGAGGGTTAGCAGATCACACGTTGGACGGCTGGTGATTGAGCATAGCTTTTTGTCGCGAGCTAGGTCTCGTACAATAACTGTCGTGATTGGTTGTAAACGATTAGCGCCTCTGTTTTTCCTGCTGGTCTGCTCCGGGGTTCTGAAGGCCCAAGAAGTTAACTTCCTCGACCTGTCGAATGTACAGCAGCGCACTGCCCTACGATTCCCGCCAGCGAGAGACCCAGACTGCGTACCGAATCAGGGTTGCATGGGAGGAGGCTACGGGGGCGGAAGCGTTGCTGACGGAGCACCTGATACCCGGGATCCTCGTGCCCTAGGCGTCATCATCGATTCTGTCGTGCCGAGGGACCTCACTCTTGATCCATTTGAAGCGGACCTTCGGATCATCAACACAGGCCTCGCTGCGGTTGAGTTGCCGGTCTCGCCCCATCTAAGCGATCTGCAACCGGCACACGAATGGCAGGCGTTCCAATACCTTAGCCTCGCGCTACGTGTCACCCTTTCCGTAACTGAGCCAGTGCAGGCGTTCGGCCTGGCCTACCTTGAATTGTACGGATCAGCTGAATACGAGGGCACGATGCTGACCTTAAAGCCAGGCGAGTGGATTCGAGTCAAAACGAAACTGAAGCTGCATACCTGGCCTTCCCAACCGGTTGAAGGGCAGTTGCAGGGTGATTTCTGGCTTCGCAGGAATGTGTACAAACCACACGAAGGCGGCGCATTTACCGAGATCGTAAATGACTATCCAAATCACACCTTGCTTCCATCGGGTGTTACAGTGCGTTTCTCACCCACGCATTCTGTGTCTCAGGCGTCTAAACCATGACTCTCGGTAGCAGCGCTTGTGCAGACGGCACCAGGCGCGAACGCCTGAAGCGCGATCTCACAAGACACACGCAAGCTCCGCTCGCCCCAGAAGCCGATAGCGGCCGTCCCTACATGATTTGGAAACCCCTTGATTCCAGCCGTTTGCCCGCCCAGGCCAACATCCGCTCTCGCCAGAGCATCTGATCTGAAGCTATTGGGCCCTGATTTATGCGTTTTAGGTTCATTCCTCTTCTCTCAGCCGTCGCGTTGGCAATGTTGCTTAGCGGCTGCGGCGGCGTTTCTACCGGTAAAGGAAGCACGCCTACTCCGACGCCGACTCCAAGTCCTACACCCACTCCGACACCAACGCCTACTCCGACCCCCAGCGGAGCAGACATCACCGCGGTGAATCACGTCGTGATTATGCTTCAAGAGAACCGCTCCTTCGATCACTACTTCGGCCAGATGACCGCGTACCGCACAGCCAACGCGATCCCGATCAGCGGAACCCCGGCCACCATCGACGACGAGAGCACGGGATCGTTTTCCAACTTCTCTCCGGTAACGAATGCCAACATCGCCGCATATCACAGCGGTTCGGTGTGCACCGAAGATCTGACGCCTGACTGGACAGAGTCGCACAAGAACTTCAACTGGCAGAACCCGGCAGCCGCCGGTTCCAGCTCGCCGATGGATGGCTTTGTCCAACTCGCGACCCAGATCAGCCAGTACGCCACTACGCTCGGGATCAACATGGCCGACCAGGACGGTCATCGCGTGATGGGCTACTTGGATGGAAACGACCTGAACTACTACTACTTCATGGCATCGAATTTCGCCATCGACGACCGCTTCTACTCTCCGGTGCCCAGCAACAGTCCGGCACAGCGCCATTTCCTTTTCGCCGCGACATCGCAGGGATATGTACACCCGTTGCCGAGCGGGAAACAGCTCACCGCGAAGACCATCTGGCAGGAGCTGGATGCGGCGGGCGTGGCGTTTCCTGGAAGATTTATTCGGAGGAGAAGAACCTGTACACGTATCTGCAGGACTTCGCCTATTACAACCAGCCGGGAGTGTCGGCCAAAGTCGTGTCCATCGATCAGTTCTTCACCGACGCTGCGGGCGGCCAGCTGCCGGGGGTTGCGTTCATCGAGACCGGGCTGCACGATGGCCTTTCCGAGCACACCAGCAACTTCGATCCCGCGCAGCCGCAGCAGGGTGAGGTTCCGATCAATGTGCAGGTGGGCGCGCAGTTTGCGTCGAAAGTCATTAACTCCGTGATGCAGGGACCTTCATGGACCGACAGCGTGATCTTCTTCGCCCACGACGAAGGCGGAGGCTTCTTCGACCACGTTCCTCCCATCTCTGTGCCCAGCCCGGATGGTATCAAACCTGTGGATCTAACCTCCAGCGATGTGCCCGGCGATTTCACCCTTACCGCCAGCCGCGTGCCGAACATGGTGATCTCACCCTTCGCCAAAAAGAATTTCGTGTCGCACACGCCGATGGACTACACGGCG
>QHVR01000378.1 GCA_003223595.1 Acidobacteriota bacterium | reverse complement strand
AAAGACGGGTCCCTGGATACCGCGACCTGGCCTGCCGAGTACTACCCCTTCAACCAGGGCCCTGACACCTATTTCTCGCTGGTAGTGCGCACTTCTCAGACCGAACAATCAGTACTGCCGGGACTGGTTCGGGCAATCCGCGAAGTCGATCCGGGAATCGGCACTATGAATCCGACCACGATGAAAGCGCGGATCAATGAATCGCCGAGCGCCTATCTGCACCGTTCCTCGGCTTGGCTGGTCGGCGGTTTCGCTTTTCTCGCGCTGCTGTTGGGAGTGATCGGCCTGTATGGAGTGATCTCGTATTCGGTCACACAGAGGACGCGGGAAATAGGAGTTCGGATGGCTCTCGGCGCGCAGCGCGACTCTGTCCTGCAACTTGTGATGAAAGAGGCGGGCGGGCTGGCCGCGACGGGAATCGTTGTCGGCCTGCTGTGCGCCGTCGGAGTTTCGAGTCTAATGGGTGCGCTTTTGTTCGGGGTTCAAGCCTGGGATGCGGCAACGCTGGCTGGAGTCTCCGTCGTACTCGCTGCCTCATCGCTAATGGCCAGCTATCTGCCGGCGCGCAGAGCAGCGAGCGTAGATCCGATGGAGGCGCTGCGGTATGAGTAGGGACGGCAGTGAGTAGTCAGCCATAAGCAAAGCGGGTTGGCTCAAGGCTCACTGCTCACCGCTCATGCGGATGAAAGCACTGGGTGCGAGTGAGGAAATATGGGAACTTTAGTCCAAGATATTCGCTACGGCTTCCGCCAATTGCGTAAAAACCCTGGCTTCGCCGCCGTGGCCATCATCACACTTGCGCTGGGCATCGGAGCCAATACCGCGGTTTTCAGTGTTGTGGACGCGGTGATGCTGCGACCATTGCCATACTGGCAACCAGAGCGCCTGGTCGAGGCCGAATCGGTAAACTCCCAGAATCCTCAGCCGAACGCTGCCTCTTATCCCGATTTTTTCGACTGGCGATCGCAGAACCATTCGTTTGAACATCTCGTTTCCTACCACGATTCGACGTTTGTGTTAACGGGGCTGGAACGGCCCATTCAACTCGATGCTGAGATCACTTCGTGGGACTTGCTACCGGCGCTGGGAGTACGCCCGGAGCTTGGACGTGGATTCACTCCCGATGAGGAAAAGCAAGGAACCAAGGTTGTTCTGATCAGTCATTCGCTATGGGTGTCACAACTTGGCGCGGATAAGAACGTCATAGGGCGCAGTCTCCGTTTTAGCGGCAGTCCTTTTACGATCATCGGGGTCATGCCACCATCGTTCCGATTCCCCTTGACCCGTCCGAACAATGCCCTATGGACCACACTGGCGTTGGATGATGATCCCCTTGATGCCAATCCCAACGTTCGAAACCGCGGCTCCCATTTCCTGAATGTTTTCGGGCGTCTGAAACCTGGAATCACCGTCGCCCAAGCAGATCAGGATTTGCGGGCAATTGCTGCGAATTTATTGAAGCAATATCCAAATACCAACACCAGGCATGATTCTGCTCGAGTGGAATCGGAAATTGCAGCGTTGCTTGGCAACACCCGAACCGCTCTGTTCGTGGTGCTGGGAGCGGTGGCTCTGGTTTTGCTGATTGCTTGCGGGAACATTGCCAACCTGCTCCTGGCTCGTGTCCGTGAGCGGCAACGCGAAATGGCTTTGCGCTCAGCGTTGGGCGCAGCTAAAGCAAGGATCGTGCGTCAGCTGTTGGCGGAAAGTCTGTTCTTGAGTATGTGCGGTGGAATCGCCGGCTCTGTGATCGCATTTGTGTGTACGCCAGCGCTGCTCTCGCTGATTGGCGACAGCATTCCTCGCGCGACCGATGCCGGAGTGGATATTCGCGTGCTCCTGTTCGCAACCGCGTTGTCGATCTGCACCGGAATCGTCTTTGGCGTCCTGCCTGCAATCACCGGAGCGCGGACGGATCTCGTTTCGACATTGAAAGAAGGCGGGCGAACGGAGGTATTTGGCCGGGACTGGCTGCGGTCGTCATTAATCGTGGGACAGGTCGCAGTGGGCCTGCTGTTGACCGCTGCGGCTGGACTGCTTATCAGCAGCTTTAACCGGCTGATTCATGCGGACAACGGATTCGATCCCGACCATCTGACCACCATGTATTTCGAACTGCCGGACGCACAATACACAAAGATTCGTCCTCAGTTCTATCGCTCGTATTTTGAAAAAGTGCGTTCGCTGCCCGGCGTGCAGTCCGCCGCGGGAGTGATGGTGCTCCCGATGACAAACGACGGGATCACCGTCAGCTTTGAAAATCCAGAACATCCGGTGCCGGAAGGCGACCAACCCGCCGCGCACCTGACGCCGATCACCCCTGAGTATTTCAACACCATGCATATCCCGGTTCTGCAAGGGCGCGATTTCAGCAATCGCGACGACGGCACTGCCCAGCAGGTCATGATCGTGAACCAGGCGTTCGCGCAGAAGTTTTTTCCTGGCGAACAAGTTTTGGGAAAGAGGCTGAAACCGGGCGCAGGTAACGGCACGCCAGGAGGGCCACCCTGGCGCGAAATCGTGGGCGTGGTGGGCAACATGAGGCTGTATGCTACCGACCGCGAGATGGACCCGCAAATGTATCTGCCGTCGTCGCAACTGAATACCTGGTGCTGCCTGTATACCGTTATGCGCAGTTCGCTCGACCCGACAAGTTTGGGAGCCAGTGTGCAACGCATTGTCTCCGAAATCGATAACGACATTCCGGTAACGAAGGTCCGAAACATGAATGAACTCATGGCGCTGCAGCTTTCTCAGCCTCGCTTCGCCATGGTGCTGGTCAGCACATTTGCAGGATTGGCGCTCGTGCTCACCATCGTGGGCCTTTACGGCGTGATGACGCATGCCGTCACGCAGAGGACACGCGAAATCGGAGTTCGGATGGCGCTCGGGGCGCAGCGCGTATTGGTCCTTAGGATGATTCTGCGGGATGCCGCCATTCTGTTGCTTGGGGGCATCGCCATTGGGAGCATCTCGGCCTTAGCCTCGGCGTCGATTCTGAAAAGCATGCTGTACGGAATAGGGCCTCGTGATCCGTTGGTGATGGCA
>QHVR01000377.1 GCA_003223595.1 Acidobacteriota bacterium | reverse complement strand
CAAACGTCGTCATGTTCGGAACCGAAGCCCAACTGCAGGCATCCGAGTAGCAATGCCACGCGCCGTATATCTGAATCGGCGTTTGCGCGTACGCACCACCACCCATCCCCAGCAAGACCATCCCGACAAAAACAATCCCACTGACAATTCGATTCATAGATGTTCTCCCTTTCAGAGAAGAAACTGCGTAGGTGTCCATTCCTCGCGTGCTTTTTGCGAGAGATTGGGAAATTCCACTTCGCTTAAGACGGGGCCCCAGACGAAGCGGCGCTAAGCTGTAATCCCGAACGGAGGCTTGGCGCAGGAGCGAACCACGGCCGTAATAAAACGCTGCACAGTTTATGGAGTTCCCGCCGGCGCACCTGCCATCTGCCACGAGAATGCCAGAAACGAAGACGCGGTCAGATCAATGGCAGGCTCGACCGTCGAGTACGACTGCACGAAATCTTTGTAGACGGCCTTGCCGTTGAACTGCGCGAACACGTCCACCCCGTTCGGCGGACAAGCCAGCATGCCCGAAAGAGTCCCCTTCGCTGAAGCCGAATTCGGGCCTTCCACTGCGGCCCCCGACAAAAATGGTGGCCCATTCGGCGGAGTAGGAACCAGATTCGTGACTTGGTGCTGCATGCATAGCGGGAAGGTCGTGCCGTCGTTGACGATCAGCGAGGTTCCCCAGGCGTTGGTCCCTAAGATGTTGGCCAACTGGCGTCCTGCATACACTGCTGGAGAGGTGCCATTGTTCAGGGTGCAAGCGGCACCCACTGTGACCAGGTAGTTGCATTCGGCCGCCATGACCGCGAGACCGCCGCCATGCGAAGTTGTGTCGTAAGCAGCCCACGGGAATCCAAAACCGAACGGGTCGCTCGCACTCTGCGTCACAGCCTTATTTAACTGCTTGACCAGGTCCGTTACCAGGGCGGCCTGCGTCGTTTCCAGCCCGCTCGGGTTCCCGGCCAGCGACAGCGCTCGGTACAACTCAAAATGCGCCAGGCCGCTGACGTCATATAGATTCAAGGTGTCGGCCGCATCGTTCGGTCCTGTGATGTAGGCATTTGCCCAATGCGCCGCCTGTTGCAGGTAATACGAAGCAGGATGCAGGTTGATGGGGCAGTTGCTTCCGCAGCCCTGCACCGCGAAGTAGAGTTCGGTCGCCCCCAGTTCCATATCGTCGCGCCACTCCGTCTCTGGATAAAAGCTGAACGGAATGCCGGTCAGCAAATTACCGCTGGGCGCGGTGTTCGCCAGATCGAAAATGTGCTCCGCCGAAGACAGGCACTGGTTTGCGTATGTGGGATTGCTGGTCTGATAGATGTGGTAGCAGAGGCCGAACACCGCAGCGAGCCTCCCCGCCTGGTTGGGGCTGATCTTCGCAGCCGTCTGGATTGCAGATCCGCTCAATGCCGCCGGATTCACGAACACCGGACGGTGGCAGATGTACCGGTAATTTGAGCTGCACCCTCCGTAGGTGTCGTCCGCCTGCGGCAGGCGCCAGATATCATGATCGCTCACCGTCTGCGCATTGCCGTTCCCGATGCCCATCTGGTAATAAAAGACCTGATTGGTGTCGTCCCACATCTCGTGCAGCCAGTCGACCCCGAACTTTGCCTCATCGGGCCAGTGCAAGCTGTTCTGGGTCACACCGCTGGTACCCATCTGGTTAGGAAAATCCCGCACCCCCACGAGCATCAAAGCGACCGTGTAGCTGGTGGTCTGGACGAACTTCAAGTAGTCGCCCGCATCCCACCATCCCCCGGCTCCGTTGATGACCGGCTGAGTTCCGTTGAACGTTGCGGGCGTGAGATCGCCCGAGAAGCGCCCGTTGTTGTTCACGTTCGGGGTTACGTACACCTTCGCGCTCTGATCGTTCAGATGGCCTGCAGCCGTGCGCAATGCCGTGCCGATGAAATTCGGGCCATCCCGCTCATTCTGGTAGTAGAACAAGCTGTTGCCTAGCGCACCCGAATAAACGTTCGCCGCTGTATCAATTTTGAAAGTGGGAGAGGACGCTGCGATGGATCCGCTTACGCTGATGGTGTACGTGCCAGGCGTAACGAAGCTGTCGAAATCCACGGCATAAATATCTGGGTACGCCGTGCTCCAGGATCCAAGATTGGCTCCAATGGCCGAGGGCCCAAACACCGTTGATCCACTGGAGTTCTTAATGACAAACGTGGCGCCGGTCTCTGCCCCGGAGGCCATCAGGTAAGCGCGTTTGGCCGCGCCGGAGACATATCCGACCTGGTTCACGCGCACGAAGGCGGATTGAGCCAGCGCCGCGCTGCTGAGTGTAAGGGCCAAAACTACAAGCGTCGAGAGGGAATGCTGGCTGAGAGACGAAGCAGGGGCCGGAGGTCTCATCGCGGAGTCTCCTATTGAAAGGTTTTAATAAAACGCATGAATCCTGTTCTAGACCCGTAATTCTGTCAATAAGAAAGTTCCTGTAGGGTGAAAAGCGCCAGTGCAGCGGACTTACCCTCTCCCTCGAAACTGGATAATCCTCCGTCGGTCCCGTTTGGAGGGTCGAGACGCAGGCAAAACTTCGAACTCCCGTGCCGCCCTTCGTTCTGCCGCTACCTTCTGCCGCATCTCTTTACTGGCCTCGGTTTCTCGATAGAGTTTCTGCGCTTCGGGTGCCGGGCCGCGCACGTCGCTCAATGCCAAAACCTCGATTTCAAATTCTCCGCCATCATTTGTGACCCGCAGCATGTCGCCTACCCGGACTTCCCGTGCCGCCTTGGCCAGGTTTCCGTTTATCTGAATTCTCCCCAGATCGCATACCTTCTTTGCCAAGGTACGTGTTTTAAAAAAACGGGCGGCCCAAAGCCAGGCGTCCATCCTGATTCCATTCATAGCGCCATTCTCCTACAGCGGGTGCACCCAGCCAAACACCCCAGTTAAGGGCGGTGCACCGAGCCGCTAAGCGTTTGATACTACTCGGCTTGGCCCAAAATGGTTGTTTTTCCACACGAGATTACGATGACTTTACAAATAATCGCTTGACCTCTTCGCCTCGTGCAGCTAAATTAGCGTGTTCCGAGGGACACCGGAGCTCTAGGTCGCCGTTGTATTCACCTCCGCCGCAGAGCTAAGCCCGGAAAATCGAGCATCTTCGAAGCCCCCCGGCGCATCTATTCAACTGAGTGAGTTTTACGCTGAATCCTTTACAACCTAATCGGAATCAGTGACTTAGGTCGGAAACTGGGGTTTCCGGTCACCCTCCTTAGCGAAAGGACAGGCGAAAGGCCACAATCATATAGTAAGGAGAACTACCGCTCATGCGCTCTGATCGTGTGTTTGACGCTTTACAGACTCTTCGCAATCGTTATATGCTTTGTCAGCTTGCCTCCAAGGCCACGCGGAAGTTCCACCGGCCCAGCACCCGCATCCAGGAAACCATGAACGGCGTATTGGACCGGATCGCTGACTCGGAGCGGCAGGCAGTTTTGTCGGAACCAGAGAACGTTGCCGAGGCACAACGGCGGGCTGCTTAAACCAGCCCCGCCCTCCTGCCTGGCGTTGTATATTTCGCATCTTTCCTGAGTCCCCTCCTTTTTTGAAAAATCTCCCGTCGACACTACCGAATGCTCTAGTGCACGGGTTCAGGTGAATCAATGACCATTGCTGAACTGAAAGAAAAGAACATCACTGAGTTGACCAAGATCGCAAGGACCTTGGATCTGCCCGGTGCCAGCGGTATGCGCAAGCAGGACCTCATCTTCAAAATCCTGCAGGCGCAGAGCGAAAAAGAAGGCCACATCTTTGCCGAAGGCGTCCTCGAAATCCTGCCCGACGGCTACGGCTTCCTTCGCTCGCCCGACTACAATTACCTCCCCGGGCCAGACGACATCTATGTCT
>QHVR01000376.1 GCA_003223595.1 Acidobacteriota bacterium | reverse complement strand
TATGCCTCAGTCAATCGTTCTTTGCTCCTTTGTGCGTCACGGCAATAACAAGAGTGATCACGGTCACAGGAGCGGCCAGCGCGCTGGAAGCACTCTACTTGGTGGATTGCTTTTTGCCGAGGCTCGCATGAAAACACTTCCAGAGGTTGAGACCGCAAAACAACTGATGAACGAAGCCACAAGGTGGTCCGTGATGAGGTGGCTCCGGGAAAAGAAGCGGGTGCGCAAGACTGCCGATGACGCAAATGCCGCGCTGGATCGCGTGAGCGAGGAACTCCGGCAGCGCTGGCCCGACAACATCAAGGCTGCCTACCATGCGCTGGGCGCAAATGAGGCAGACTCCAGTCGTAAGGGGAACACTGGCCAGAAAACGACCGCTAAGAATTCCCGGGAGTTCGTCGTTGCACGGCAACTGAAAGATGCAGACGACAAGGCATTTCGCGCCAGAATGGCGGCCGAAAAAACGTTCGACGATGCCGAAAAGCGCCTAAGCACGAGTCTTGCCCGCGAAGGATGTCAGAAAGCGATTCTGTCTTGGGAACTACATGAGAGAGCGATCGCTGAGAACGAAAAAGTCTGCCCCTGAAGCTCCGTTCGTAAACCACAAGTTACAACCTGAATGAGCTAAGAGCTGGTCACAGTAACCCAGTGATGATACTCACACGCAACCGTGACAGGTGGTACGGACTTCCGTCACGGCAAAATGTTTAAGTTGTTCAGGAATTACGTTCTTTCGGCCGGAGTGGATTATGCATGTTGCCGAGTGGTCCAAGTCAGAAGTTGAGTACGGCCGAAGGGTTCTGAATTCTGGTCTGGAAGGTGGTCGTTCCGGCCAGGAAGCATTCTTGCATGGTAGGCCCGTATCTCCGTTTTTCCGCGATTCATTCCGCAAGGCGATTAAGCCCGCAGTACTGGGCGTAGTAGTGGGCCTGTTGACCGGCTGTCCAAGAAATGGCCGCCGGACCGCTGCGAAAGTTCTTGCTTCAGGCCTGCTTGGTGGCGCGATCGGCCTCGCGGCAGGCGTGGTCTGGGAATCCCGTTTTCTGGCTGCAAGTGTTGCGGGAGGTGCTCTGTCGAGGATCGACAAGGTAAGAGACGAGCACTGGTTCGAAAAGAATCCTATTGACTACGCGTAATCGGGAAACGGTTTAGCCGGTTGATCTGAATTTCACTTCGTCGAATTATCAAACGGGATACGCTATCACGCCAGGCATTCCTCGCTGGAATGGCTCCACCTTCAGTGCTTACCCAAGGAGCCAGCATGACCGCGCAAACGGCGCAGCAGGGCCGAGTATCGAGTCCGCAGGGCAGATTTCACGGCGCGACTCAATCCCACCCCGCGATCTCCAAAGCCGGTTTCATCTCCTTCCCCATTCACCACTGCTCCATCTTGCTCCAGTCGGATCGCCGAGAGAGGGTGCGGCTTCCCGAGCGCAGGAGATTGCCCCGTAACTGCTCGTTGTAGTCGCGCCTGGCGTGCTTAAGACGCGTGGCCTGCTCGTAGAAGAGGCAGTAATGCAAAGCCTTTCCGTTACTCCGCAACTCGTTTCCTGGTTGTCCCAAGGCATAATCCTGTTCTGGTTAGTGCACGTTCTCGGCCTGCTGTGCTTCGCGTACATCGTTGCTCGCCGCATGGTGCCGTTGATGCGAGCAGAGCGCGACCTGCGCTTCGACCACCCGCTGCGGCGCTTCAACAACGTACTCAAGTACTGGTTCGGCCAATGGAAGCATCCGCGCTACAAAACCGCTGGAATTCTCCACATCCTGATTTTCGCCGGATTCATCGTCCTTGCCTTGCGTGCCTTCACCGTTCTGATCGTCGGGGTTTCCTATGGATTTGTGATGCCGGGGCTGTCCGGCATCGTCGGACGGCTCTACGAAACCGTTACCGATTATGCGGCGACCATAGTGTTTCTTTGCATGATCGTGGCCATCGTGCGCCGCCTGGTGTTCAAACCGGCACGCTACGAAGTGCCGGCACGATTCGGCAAGTCCCACAAAGCTGACGCTATCTTCCTGCTATCGCTGATCGCGTTCCTGATGTTGGCCGACAGCCTGTTTGAAGCGACCCGGGCAGCCGCGCTTCTCCGGTCACAGGAAGCCGAATCGCGAGCCTACCTGTCACTCCCGTGGCTGCTGCAGATCTTCCTCGTGCAAGCCTCGACTGCCACAATCGGCGCTTTCTGCTTCGCCGGCTATCTCGCTCACGAACTGGCGTTCTATTTCCTGCTCTGCTATCGGCCGTTTGGAATCCAGTTCCACGTGGAGACTTCGCTGTTCAACATCTATTTCGCCAAACTCGATCGCGAAAAGTTAAAGCCAGTAAAGTGGGGCCTGAGCGATCAGCAATTGGACCAGGTCAAGTCTTTCGGCGTGAAAACGTTTGAAGACTTCACGTGGAAGCATATTCTCGACTTCTATTCCTGCGCCGACTGCGGACGCTGTTCCGACAATTGCCCCTCCCATGCCGCGGGCCGGCCGCTCTCCCCCAGGTTCCTGACCACCAAGGCGCGGGATTACGCCTTCCGGCATTACCCCATGTTCGGCAAAGCGGGTAACGGCCACGCGCTGGTGGGAAGCATTTACTCGGAAGATGAAATCTGGTCGTGCACCACCTGCGGTGCGTGTGAAGCGGAGTGTCCGCTGTTAATCGAATACATCGACAAAATTGTCGATCTCCGCCGAGGTCTCATCGATGACGGCAATGTTCCGCAATCCCTGCAAAAACCGTTGAAGGCTCTGGAGAGCCGGGGCAATCCCTACGGGAAGATGGAAAAGAAGAAGGCGGACTGGGCGCTTGCCAAAGATTTCCAGCCGACCTGTCCGGTCAAGCGCCTCGACAAGGAACCCGGCGCAGATACGTTGTACTTCGTCGACAACATCACTTCGTTTGACGATCGCATGCAGTCTATCGCGAGATCGACAGCGCGAATTCTTACCCATGTTGGCGAGGATTTCGGAATCCTGGGTCCGGCCGAGCGTGACAGCGGCCATGAAGTCCGGCGCTTCGGCGAAGAGTTGCTCTTTATGGCGCTTCGCGACCACAACAGCGAAGCCATCAAGAACTCGGGTGCCCGTCGAATCGTCACCTCGGACCCGCACGCCTTTAACGCTCTGAATAGTGATTACAAGCATCTTCCTCCAGTCGAACATATCAGCCAATTCATCGCACGTCAGATCAGGGCAGGACAGATTGCTTTCGAATCGGCGGATGCTGACAAAGTCTTCACCTTCCACGATCCCTGCTACCTGGGGCGCCATAACGATGTTTATGACGATCCACGCGTTGTGCTTGACGCCATCCCTGGCCTGAATCGGGTCGAGATGAAGCGCTGCCGCGACCGCTCCTTCTGCTGCGGAGGAGGCGGTCTGATGCTTTTCTACGAGCCCAAAGAAGAAGAGCGCATCGGCGTGATCCGCGTACGCATGGCGGCCGAAGCCGGCGCAAACGTCATCGTCACGGGCTGCCCCTTCTGCATGGTGAATCTGGAGGATGCCGTTAAGGTCGCGGGCCTG